>DATLUM010000072.1 GCA_035533095.1 Acidimicrobiales bacterium
TGCGAGGACGAGGGGATCGGAGTCATACCGTGGAGCCCGCTGGCGAGGGGCCGGCTGACCCGGCCCTGGGAGACTTCGACGGAGCGCTCCGAGACGGACGAGTTCGGCCGCTCCCTCTACGGTCAGCTCGAAGCGGACCGCGCAATCGTCGAACGCGTGGACCGGGTGGCGTCCGAGCGCGGCGTCCCCGCCGCACAAGTCGCTCTCGCGTGGGTCATGCACAAGCCACCGGTGACGGCGCCCATCGTCGGCGCAACGAAGATGCACCACCTCGACGACGCCGTCGCGGCAATCGACCTACACCTGAGTGCTGAAGAGATCGCGCTGCTCGAGGAGCCGTACGTCGCTCACCCGGTTGTCGGCTTCGGCTGACCTGTGGGCTAAGCGGTCTGCACCCCGGCGATGGAGTCCTTGATGACACGACGGAGGAGCTTGCCTGTCTCGTTGTAGGGCATGTTGTCGCGGACCTGGATCACCTGGGGGGTCTTGGTCGACCGCAGCCGCTCCTTCGCGAACGATTTCAATTCCTCGACTGTCGCGGTCCGGCCCGGACGGAACACCACTGCCGCCGCGACGGCTTCACCCCACTCCGGATCAGGAATCCCGACCACGACCGCCTCGGCTACGGCCGGGTGGGCCAGGAGTGTCTCCTCGATCTCCCCTGGCGAGAGGTTCTCCCCACCTCTGACGATCACGTCGTCGAGGCGTCCGTCGAGGAACAGGAAACCTTCGTCGTCCAACCATCCCGCGTCGCGGGTCGGGAACCACCCGTCGTGGCCGAGGACCGAACCTGTCTCATACTCGCCCGCGACCTGTTCACCGCGTACGTAGATCTCGCCGCGCTGCCCCGGCGGTAGGGCCGTCCCGCCGGGATCGCGGATCTCCACCTCGACCGACGGCAGGGGCCGCCCTACCGAACCCAGCCGGCGCCTCACCGCTGGGTCTTCGCTGGCGACGCACTCGCGGTGATCCTCGGGTGTCAGCGCAGCGATCGTCGAGCTCGTCTCCGTCAGCCCGTAGGCGTTGACGAAGCTCACGTGTGGCAGCAAGCCGATCGCCCGTTCGACCAGTGCCACCGGGGCGCGGCCTCCCCCGTAGGCGAGATGACGCAGCGACGGCAGCCCCGCCGCATCACCAGACAGAGTGTCGACGATCCGCTCCAGCATCGTCGGCACGACCATCGCCTGTGTCACCGCCTCCGATCGCGCGACTTCGACCCATCGTTGCGGGTCGAAGACAGGCAGGTACACCACACGCCTGCCCGAGTACAGCGAGCTCAAGGCCCCCGCCACGCCGGCTACGTGATATGCGGGAACGCTGACCAGCTGCGCCTCGTCCTCACCGGCTCCCAGGAACTCGACGGTGGACAGGACATACGAGGTCAGATGCCGGTGGCGCAGCAGCGCCGCCTTGGGCTGTCCGGTCGTGCCGCTGGTGAACAGCACGACGGCGACCTGATCGGGGTCGACGAACGGCAGCTCGGTGTCACCGGCTTGTCCCCGGGCCTCGAAGACCGGCCCGCCGGCGATGAACCGGTCGGTGGTTACCACCTCGACCCCGTCGATCCCACCGGCGCGCTCGGCCATGTCCGCGTCGACGACCACTACAGCCGGGGCGATCCGCTCCATCAGGCCGCGTAGCTGGGCATCGGGAAGCCTGAAGTTCAGCGGGGCGAACGGCGCACCCGATCGTGCCGCACTCAACAGGACGGCGGGAAACGCCGGCGAGTTCAAGCCGAGGAAGCCCACGCGCCGGACACCCCGGGCACACAGCCACGCCGCCCTATCGTCGCAAAGCTGGCGCAAACCGCCGGCGGTCATGCCGCCCCCGCCCCGCGCGCCCAGCATCACCCGGTCGGGGGCGGCGTCCGAGACCATTTCCAGCAGCAGCGAGATGTTCACAGGCAGGTGATCAGTTGATCAGGGGATCCCTGGGAAGGCCGAGTATCCGTTCGGCGATCTGGTTGCGCTTGATCTCGGACGTGCCACCGGCGATGGACATCGCGCGGTGCATCAGCACCATCGAAGCGGCCAGGGCTCCATCGCCATCGGTGAACGCTAGGTCGGGTCCGGCGAGCGCGGCGAGGATCGCTGCCGACTCGTGCCCGTTCTCCGACAGCACCAACTTGGTCACGTTGCCTTCCGGCCCCGGTCCGCCGCCCGCGACCGCGCGGTGCGCACTACGGAGGTTGAGCATGTCCATTCCCTGCATTCGGGACACCAGTCTGCCGACACGGCCGGGACCTCCTGGAAGCCGCTCCGGATGTGCGTCGAGCGGGCCGATGAAGGTGTCGATCGGCAGGGCGGCACCGCCCTGCCCGCCACCGATGCTCACGCTCTCGTTGCCGAGGGTCGCGCGGGCGACCGTCCATCCGCCGTCGACCGGACCGACCACATCGTCGTCGGGGACGAACACGTCGTTGAAGAACACCTCGTTGAAGTCCGACGCGCCCGTCACCTGCTTGAGAGGCCGGACTTCGACACCCTGCGCCTTCATGTCGATGACCATCGTCGTGATGCCCTGATGCTTGGGGGCCTCCGGATTGGTCCGCACCGTGGCGAACCCGTAACGCGCCAGATGGGCACCGCTCGTCCACACCTTCTGCCCGTTGACGACCCAGCCGCCCTCGACGCGGGTGCCCCTTGTCTTGATCCCGGCGGCGTCGGATCCCGCGTCCGGCTCGCTGAACAGCTGGCACCAGATCAGCTCCTGGTTGAGCGCGGGGCGCACCCAGCGCTTCACCTGGTCCTCGGTGGCGTGCTGGATGAGCGTGAGGATCACCCAGCCGGTGATGCCGTAGGCCGGTCGCTTCACGCCAGCGGCCGAGAACTCCTGCTCGATTACCAGCTGCTCCACAGCGCCCGCCGCTCTGCCCCAGGGCTTGGGCCAGTGCGGCATGGCGTAGCCCGCTTCGATCATCTTCTCTCGCGCCTCGGCATCGTCGAGGCCGCTCAACGTTGCTGCGAACGCCCTCACATCGTCGCGAATCTGCTCCGCCTCGGGAGGCAGGTCGACGGTGCGCTCGCGCCGCACGCCCCTGCGCACGAGATCGGTCACGTCACGCGCGGCGGTCTCGGCGTCGATGATCGCCGCGATGGCATTCGCGCGCCGCTGGAACAGGTGCGCGTCGTGCTCCCAGGTGAACCCGATCCCGCCGTGCACCTGGATGTTCAGCTGCGAGTTCTGGTCCGCCGCCTCGACACCGAGAGAGGCCGCCACGGCGGAGGCGTAGCTGAACTGAGCCGGGTCGCCGTGCCCTGCACGAGCCGCGTCCCACACCGCCGCGGTCGCCAACTCCGTGGCGACGAGCATGTTCGAGCAGTGGTGCTTCACCGCCTGGTATGTCGCGATCGGCCGCCCGAACTGGATGCGCGCCTTGGCATATTCGCTGGCCATCTCGGTACACTCGCGCGCGACGCCCGTTGCCTCTGCGGCGAGGATCAGGCGTGCGATGTCCACCAGCTTCGAGCGAGCCCCTGCCACCACCTCGGCGCTCGCATCCCGGAGGGTCACCCGACCCGACCTACGGGCCGGATCCAGATTGGCGGGGACCGAGACGTCGACTCCGCCGTCGCGCTTGTCGACGATGACAATGTCGGCGCCGCTAGGGATCACCACGATGTCGGCGAGGCCGGCCCCGAGCACGAGCCCAGCGTCGCCACTGGCCTTTCCACCGGCGACCCTGACGGAACCACCGAGCCCGAACGCACCCACGGCTGCGCCACTCGCGAGACCCGGGACCAGCCGTGCTGCCACCTCCTTGTCGGCGACGGCTTCGATCACCGCGCTCGCAACCAGGGTCGGCACCAGCGGACCGGGGCACACCGCCCGGCCGGCCTCCTCGACCACCACGATGAGTTCCTCCAAGCCGAAGCCGGAACCGCCGTGGTCTTCCGGCAGATGCAGGCCAAGCCATCCCAGAGCGGCGAGATCCTCCCAGAAGGGAGGCAGTAGCTCGGTCTGCGAAGTGAGCAATTCACGCGCGTAGCCGCGAGCCTTGTTCCTCGCGAGGAAGTCCGAGACGGTCGATCCAAGCGCCCGGTGGTCGTCAGTGATCGCTATCGACATCTTTTCGGGTCCTGCTTTCTAACTGTCATTTAGGGCCGAACCGTTGCCCCGCATCCAAGCGGATGGTCGAGCCGTTGAGCATCGGGGTCTCCACGATCGCCTGAACCAGCCGGGCGTATTCCTCTGGGCGGCCCATGCGCTTCGGGAATGCGGCGTCCTTGGTCAGAACGTCCGCGAACTGATCCGGGATGCCCTTGGTGATCCCGGTGGCGAAGAGGCTCGGTGCTATCGCAACGACCCTGATGCCCAGGCTGCCGAGGTCGCGCGCCATCGTGAGCATCATCCCTGCGATTCCCGCCTTGGCGGCGGTGTAGGCAACCTGGCCGATCTGCCCTTCAAAAGCGGCGATCGAGGAGGTGTCGATGATGACGCCACGCTCACCGTCGTCGTTTGGCTCATTGCTCGACATGTGGAACGCCTGCAACCGGTTGAGGTTGAAGGTGGCGACAAGGTTGAGCTCGATGACCCGCCGGAACTGGTCCAGCGGGTGTGGGCCCTCCTTAGTGAGAGTTCGCTTGGCGATGCCTCCGCCGGCCGTGTTCACGGCTATGTCGAGGCCGCCGAGCACAGCTACCGCTTCGGAAAGGGCCGCTTCGACTGTCCCTTCGTCCATCACGTCGAGCGGGTGGAACGTCGCCTCGAGGCCGGCAGCGACCTCTGCTCCCCCAGAGGTCGGAAGATCGAGGATCGCGACCGAAGCGCCCTTCGAACGAAGCAGCTCGGCAGACGCCCGCGCCATGCCCGAAGCGCCGCCGACGATTACCGCGCGGCTCCCCTTGATCTCCATCGAGCCTCCCCTGGAAAGACTGAGCCGAATTGCGCGGCAGCCTATTGACACTTCATCGAGACGGGCTAATCGAGACAGCGAGCCAGCCACCCCTACCATCGCGGCATGCGAGCCAACACGCCAGCCGCAGCTGCAGACCCCTCGGACGACGCCGTCGACTCCTGGCAGGCGGCACGCGCGTGGGCCCGCTCCGGCGTCATGGCGCTGAACGGGAACCCGACCGGCCCGCCGCTTCTTCCACCACTGGGCGCGGCGACCAGGCTGACCGCCGTCGCCGAGGAGATCGCTCGGCTGACCGCCGCTAGGGGCCGCCCTGTAAGGGTCAGATGGGAGGCTGCGCTGTCCGGTCGTGCTGCCATCCTCGGGCTTGCCGGCAAGGGGCGTACGTCGGCCAACGGCTCGTGCCGACTGATCACCGCCGGCGACGGCGAGGTGGCATTGAACCTCCCCCGTCGGGACGATTTGTCCCTCGTGCCGGCTCTGACCCTCGACCCCGCCGCAGAGGATGGTCCATGGGATGCAGCGGCGACCCTGGCCGCGTCGATGCCTGCAGCCGAGTTCGTCGGGCGCGCCCGACTGCTCGGGCTGGCAGCTTCGATGGCAGGGGAACGCCCGTCCGGCCCCGCCTACGTCGTCACGCGCCGCGGGGAGCCAACCACTCCGGCGCTCAATGGGGGCTGGACCGTTGTCGATCTCTCCTCCCTGTGGGCCGGGCCCGTTGCCGCCCGCGTGCTGGCCGAATCAGGAGCACATCTCATCAAGGTGGAAGACCCCGCACGACCCGACGCCGCCAGGCAGCGACCAGAGTTCTACTCCTGGATACACCCTGTGGGCGAGAAGACCGAACAGGTGGACTTCACGTCGGAGTCCGGCCGACAGACGCTGAGCGAGTTGCTGGAATCCGCGGACGTCGTGATCGAGTCGTCAAGACCGCGCGCTCTCGAACAGATCGGTCTCGCACCCGATCAGCTGCGCGGAGCCGCCGGGCAGGTTTGGTTGAGCATCACCGGCCACGGGCGCACAAGCACTTCGCGCGAATGGACCGGTTTCGGTGACGACTGCGCCGTCGCGGGCGGCCTCCACTGCCGCGACGAGAGCGGCATGGCGGCGTTCTGCGGCGACGCCGTAGCAGACCCCGTCACGGGACTCGTCGGGGCGTTGGCGGTGCTCCGCTGCCTCGCCGAAGGGGGCGGGCACCTTCTGGATGTCTCCCTGAGCGGCGCCGCTGCTTGGGCGGCGGCCGGCGGCGAACCGGATCCGCGACAGCACGGGATTACCGTCGATCGCTCCGGCGAGGGTTGGGTCGTGCACCAAGGCGACCTCGTGGAACCCGTCGCCGCCCGCCCCCCAACTCTCGACTGGGTCTGAACAGGTTCGCTCTCAGCCATGCACGACCCGGCCGCAGACCACGGTGGCGATCACCGCCGGCGGACCCTCCGCAGCTGCCACCTTCGCAACAGGTGAAGGCAGGATCGCGAGGTCCGCCACCTCACCGACCTTCACCCGTCGCGGCATGGCAGGTTCCGCGCCCGTCCCCAACCACCAGCTGAGCGCTTCAGGAAGCCCGACGCGCTCCTGTGGGCCGAGACGGGCTCCCGATGCTGTGCGCCGCGACACCGCCGCCCGGATGGCCGCCCAGGGGTCGCTGCCGCCGAAAGGGGCATCAGTGCCGGCAGCAACCGCAACCCCTGCTCGCGACAAGGAACCCGCGCGCCAGAGGTTCTCCGATTCGTTGGGCTCGACCGATCGGAGGTATTCGTCACCCCGCTCGGAAACGAAGTTCGGCTGGGTCACGACCGTCACGCCGAGCCGCTTGAGTTGCGGGATGATCTCGAACGGGATTACCGCGCCGTGCTCGATGCGGTCGTGTCCGAAGGGGCCGCCGGCCTCCTCGAGTGCCACGAGGGCCAGGACCAGTTGCGTCCGCGTGACGCAGTGGACCGCGACTGGCCGGCCGCCCCTGTGCGCGCAGCGGAAGGTCCGCGACAGTGACCCGATGGCCGGTAGATCGAAGTCGTCGAGGATCACCTTGACGGCTCCGGCCGAGACCCGATCGCACCCGGCCGGCCCGCCGCCGGCGGCGGGCCCGGCGACATCGGGCCCGGCGGAATCGGCATCCGCCCGGACCATCAGGTGCAGGCGCTGGCAGACCACACCGTCGGAGGCCGACGCCGCCAGCAGCCTCGTGTCAGCGTCGCTGCGTTCCGGGGTCGCGTCGGTCCAACCGGTCACGCCGAGAGCCGCCGCCTCACGGCTCAGTTCACCGAGGCGATCCGTCAGCTCGCGCTCGGGCAGCGCGACCGTCCTCGCCGAGAGCCACGCGTCCATTCGCCAAAGCCGGCCAGTGGGACGTCCCCTGCTGTCGCGTTCGATCCCTTGCCCGTACTCCGAGTCAGCTCCCACGATCTCGAGCGCGGGCGAGTTCAAAACCCACAGAACGCCGCTGCGGTGCTGCACCCTGAGCGGCCGGTCGGGGACCAAGCGGTCCAACACCTCCCGCTCGAGGTCGCCCGCGACCGACTCGTGGTAGCCGACGGCGCGTATCCATCCGGCATCGGCGGTCCGGCGCGCGCGACCGAGTGCCTCCGCGAGCCCAGCGAGATCGGTGACCTCTGGCGGCCCGACCACGACAGATGACAGCGACGCAGCAAGCGCACGCAGATGAATGTGGTGGTCGTGAAGACCTGGGATGAGCCATCCGCCGGCGGCGTCGAGCTCCTCCTGGCCGGCTTCCCGCCCAATGGCGGCGTCGATCTCCGCTATCCGCCCTCCAGCAATCCGGACATCGACTGGTTTGCCGTCGGGCCGATCTCCCAACCGTGTCCGCCGGATCACAAGGTCGCCGCGCACCGCTCGCAATGTACGCTCCGTGCGATGGTCGAGCCCGTGCCGTTCGACGAGGCCGCGGCCCTCATCGGCGCCGTCCGGTCCGGGTCGGCAGGCGCCGAGGCGATCCCGGACCCTCCCGTCGTCGTCGTGGATCTGGACACGCGGCCGGTGAAGGGCGAGACAAGCGGAGAACCACTGCGACCGCCGGCTATGTGGCCATGCGTGGTCATCGCCGTCAGCACCAACGCAACCCAGCCACCCGGCGGCGCCGACGTCTACCTCAGCGCGGCAGCGGCTCGGATCGATCCTTTGGCAGGGCCGCTCCGGGACCTCGGCACTATCGCAGCGGCGATCGCCGAATGCCCGCAAGCCGCTACGACCCTGGCGCAGGTGCTGCGGATCCACAGCGGAGACGTCGAAAGGGACCTGCTAACCGAGTCGATCGCGTACGCAGCGCTCCAAGGCGGCGCCGAGCATCGCGACTGGCTCGCATCGAACCGGCGCCGCCGCACCGACCCGGACGGCTCACCGCCCGTTCGCGTGAGCCGCTCCGGCGACCTGCTCGAGATAGTCCTCGACCGGCCCGCGCGGCGCAACGCCTACAGCGCCGGCATGCGCGACAGTCTCGTGGCTGCACTCGAACTGGCAGCGAGCGACCCGACGATCACGGAGGTGCACCTTCGGGGCAGCGGCCCGAGCTTCTGCAGCGGGGGCGACCTATCTGAGTTCGGTGAGGTCGCGGATCCCGCCACCGCGCACCAGATCCGGATGGCGCGCAGCGCCGGGTATCACTCCCACGCCATCGCCTCCAGGCTCGTCGCGCATGTCCACGGAGCGTGCGTCGGGGCCGGAGTGGAGTTGCCGGCATTCGCCGGGCGGGTCCTGGCCGACCCCGGCACCACCTTCCGCTTGCCGGAGGTGAGCATGGGGTTGATCCCGGGCGCGGGTGGCACAGCGAGCATTCCCCGCCGCATCGGCAGGCAGCGAACGGCCCTGCTCGCGCTGGCAGGGCACGAACTGGACGCGGAAACGGCGCTTCTGTGGGGTCTCGTCGACGAGATAGTGCCGGCGTGAGCGGGCGGCGGCGCGCCGGCGGCGCCGCTAGTCCCCCATGCCCATCCCCGGCTCAAAGTCCTTGTCCCCCACGGGGTGAAGGTCAAGGCCGGCATCGTCCTCCGCCGGCGACGATCCCCTGACCTTGCGGGCGTCCTCCCTGAGGTGCCCGATGAACTCGTCGTCAGTTATCTCTTCCGGGCGCTTCTCCATGGGCCGGACCTACGCTCGCCCGCCTAGTGTCACCCGCCGTGACGATCCTCGACATGTTCAGCCTCGAAGGCAAGGTGGCAATTGTCACCGGCGCATCCTCCGGCCTCGGGGTTGCGTTCGCAATCGCCCTGGCGGAAGCAGGGGCGGATGTGGCACTCGGAGCACGCAGGGTCGACAAGCTGAAAGACACGGCCGAACAAGTCACCAGGCTCGGCCGGCGGGCCATCGCGGTCCAAACCGACGTCTCCAAGCCCGACGACTGCCAGATCCTGGTCCGGTCCACGATGGACGAGTTCGGCCGGGTCGACATTCTCGTCAACAACGCCGGCATCGGCACTGCCTACCCGGCTACCCGCGAGACCCCCGAGCAGTTCCGCGAGGTCATAGACGTCAATCTCAACGGCTGCTACTGGATGGCTCAGGCGTGCGGGCGGGTGATGAAACCGGGCAGCTCGATAGTCAACATCTCAAGCATCCTGGGTCTGACGACCGCCGGACTCCCCCAGGCGGCCTACGCCTCGAGCAAGGCCGGCCTCATCGGTCTGACGCGTGACCTCGCCCAGCAATGGACGGGTCGCAAGGGCATCCGGGTCAACGCCCTGGCCCCGGGGTTCTTCGAGTCCGAGATGACCGACCAGTACACGCCTGGCTACCTCGACTCGCAGATGTCCCGCGTTCTGGTGGGACGCGCGGGCGACCCTCGCGAGCTCGCGGCGGCTCTCGTGTTCCTCGCCAGCAAAGCCGGCGCGTACGTAACTGGCACCGTACTGCCTGTCGACGGAGGCCTCCTGACCAGCTGAACACGTGGGAAGGACGTCCGGTACCAACCGGCTCTCTCACCGGCTGGCTTCGAGGTCCGTTTTCTGGGACCCTTGTAGTCCCCCCGGTTCAAAGCTTCCAGGAGCCCTGTAACTGATGCGCCCCCTCGCACAATGGTGCGTCCGGCACCGACGCGTAGTGGTGTTGTGCTGGCTTGCCATCCTCGTGGTCGTCAGCGGCATCTCGCACGCCGCCGGCACCCGCTACTCCAACAACTTCGATTTGCCGAAGACGCAGTCGACCGAAGCCATACGCCTCCTGCAGTCCATCCTGCCTCGAGCCTCCGGCGACGTGGAACGCATCGTCATCGCGACAACTCCGCCGGCCAAGGTCACCGACGCGCCCGTCGAGGCCAGGGTCGACGCGATGCTCGCCGCCATCCGGAAGTTCCCGCACGTGACCAATGTGCTCTCCCCGTACGAGGCCGCCGGCGCCGATCAGGTGAGCAAAGACGGAATCATCGCGTTCGCCACCGTTACGTTCGACGAACAGCCGCAGAGCCTCTCCAGCATCGCGAAGGACTTCGTCCACACGGCTCGCTCCGCTGACGCACCGGGAGTCCACGTAGCGGTCTCGGGTCAGCTGGGGGAGCAGAGCAACAGGCCGGCGCTGAGCGGCACGGGGCTCGGGATCCTCCTCGCGGGCGTGGTCCTGTTGCTCGTGTTCGGGTCGGTGTTCGCCATGGCGTTGCCTCTGTTGTCCGCACTGGTCTCGCTGGGCACGGCGATCGGGCTCATCGGACTCCTGTCGCACGTGATGAAGATGCCCCAGTTCGCCGACCAGCTCGTGCTGCTCATCGGCCTCGGTGTCGGTGTCGACTACGCGCTGTTCATCGTCACTCGCCACCGCCAAGGGCTCATGGCCGGGCGGGACGTCGAGACGTCGATCGTCGAGGCTGTCAACACCTCCGGTCGCGCCGTCATGTTCGCAGGCATCATCGTGTGCATCGCGTTGCTGGGGATGTTCGCCCTCGGCGTCAGCTTCCTGTACGGCATGGCGGTGTCCGCCGCGATCGGCGTGGCGCTCACGATGATCGCGGCGCTGACGCTCCTGCCGGCGCTCCTTGGTTTCATCGGCCCCAGGGTGATGTCACGACGCCAGAAGCGCGGCCTCGCGCTGAACGGCCCGAGGATCGTCGGCACCGGATCCAGAGGTTTCTGGGTCCGCTGGGCCGGGTTCGTACGCGGGCACCCGATCCTTCCCGCGCTGATCGCTCTCGGCCTGGTGGTGCTCGTCGCACTCCCGTTCTTCTCGATGCGCCTCGGTTCGTCGGACCAGGGCAACGACCCACGCGGCACCACGACCCGCGACGCTTACGACCTCCTCGCCCGAGGGTTCGGTCCCGGGTTCAACGGGCCCCTCCAGGTCGTGTCCGTCCTGCATGCTCCTGGCGACCGTGCCGCCTTCGACCGTGCCGTCGCTGATATCAAGGACCAGCGCGACGTGGCAGGAACGTCCACTCCGCTCGTCGTCCCCGGCCGCGGCGGCAGCCAGGTGGCGCTCCTGCAGGTGTACCCCTCGAGCGCACCTCAGGACGCCGCGACCACCCGGCTGATCAGCCAGCTGCGCACTCAGACGCTCCCCAGGGCCCTGGCCGGCTCGCACGTCACCGCCTACGTCGGCGGGACGACCGCGATCTTTGTCGACTTCGCGCACGTCTTGTCGAACAAGCTGCCGGTGTTCATCGCTGCTGTTGTGCTGCTGTCGTTCCTGTTGCTGGCACTGGTCTTCCGCAGTCTCGTCGTGCCGTTGATATCCGCCGCGATGAACATGCTTTCGATCGGGGCGGCGTTCGGCGTCGTCGTGGCTGTCTTCGGTTGGGACTGGGCGGGTTCGATCATCGGCGTGAACCGGCCCGGGCCGGTCGAGGCATTCCTGCCGGTGATGCTCTTCGCCATCCTGTTCGGGTTGTCGATGGACTACCAGGTGTTCCTCGTCACGAGGATCCACGAAGAACGGCTGCGAACGGGCAACAACGGCGACGCAGTGCAGCGCGGTCTGGCCGCCACGGGCAAGACGATCACTGCGGCCGCGTTGATCATGATCCTGGTGTTCGGGTCGTTCGTCCTCGGCGGCCAGGTGGTCATCAAGGAGTTCGGCCTGGGTCTGGCCGCGGGTATCCTCATCGACGCGGTGATGATCCGCATGGCGATCGTGCCGGCGGTGATGTTGCTCACCAGGGAAGCCAACTGGTGGTTCCCCCGCTTCTTGGATCGCCTGTTTCCTCACATCGGGTTGGAGGTGCCGCACGTGGAAGCGGTAGCGGCGCCGACCGACGCGGGCACCCAAGGGCCCGGCAAGCTGATCAGCCGCTAGCCGGCCTCGTTGCCGCTACAGGAGAACCACCCCGCGGGCCCAGAGGTCACCCCGCCGGTTGGGACGGCTGGTTCTCCGCGGTGCGGTAATCGCCGAAGGGGGTGTCGCGCTTGGTTAGCGCATCCGTGAGGCCCTGCTGCATCTCGGTGACGAAGGTGCGCAGCGTCTTTTGGTGGGTGCCCAGCGCACAGAGCTCGGTCCCAATCCGGATTCCGGTCCGCAGCCCCATCACCTCCATCTGGCGGTGCACGACCCGCTTGTTGATCTGAACCACGTCGGGTGGGATCTTTGCGATCTTCGAGGCGACGGCCAGCACCTTCTCGTCGAGTTCGTCGACCGGGAACGCCGCGTTCGCCCAGCCGTACTCGACGGCCTCCGTCCCGCTCATCGAATCACCGGTCAGCATGGCCTCCATGGCCTTGCGCATCCCCATCGTCCACGCGTGGAAGTGCATATCGGGGACCCCGAAGCGGACAGCCGGGTAGCCGATCTGCGCGTCCTCCGCCACATAGACGAGGTCGCAGCCCGACGCCAGCTCGCTGCCGCCGGCGAGGCAGTAGCCGTGCACCTGCGCGATGACAGGCTTTGCCAGGTCCCAGATGCTCATCCAGCCCTCCGTGACGTGTCGCGGCCACTGCCCGTCCCCGCCGGCGGTGAAGAACGGAAGGTCGAGGCCTTCGTTGCCGCCACCAAGGTCGTATCCGGCCGAGAAACACTTGCCCGCTCCACGGATAATGCTGACCCTGACGGAGGTGTCCTGGTCCGCTTCGCGCAGGGCCTCGAGTATCTCGCCCCTCAGCGGATGGAACAGAGCGTTGCGCTTCTCGGGGCGGTTCATCGTGATCCTGCGGACCCCCGGCGCGGGGTCGTCGACGATGATGACCGAATAGGCCTTGCCATTTTCCGTCATTGGTTCTGCGTCTCCCTTGAATGCATCTGAGATCTGCCGCGTTCGAACACTCCGCCGACCCGCTCCGCCAGACCTTCGGTCCCGCCGCCTCGCGCCCAGTCCCGCGACGCGGCGGCCTCGAGCGCCATGCCGTCGCCGGCTGCAGCAGCCTCGATCCGGCGGTAGGAGGCGAGGAGGGCCTCGACAGCAGGTTTATTGTTGGACACGATCGCTGCTGCTGCGCGGCGAGCGGCGGTAAGCAGCTCGTCGTGGGGTACCACCTCGGTGACGAGACCGCATTCGAGAGCACGTTGGGCCGGCAGGAAGTCGCCGGTGAAGCTCATGCGCCGGGCCATCGCGAAGCCGATCCGCTGAGGCAGCAACACTGACAGGCCCCAGCCCGGGAGTATCCCCACCCTCGCGTGCGTGTCGGCGAAGGCTGCTCGCTCCGAAGCGATCAGGAAGTCGCAGTTGAGCGCCAGCTCGAAGCCCCCTGTGATAGCGACCCCGTTGACCGCACCGATGAGGGGCTTCTTCAGAGGAGCCCAAGGCAACCCTTGGATTCCGGCATCGTCGGGGTCCTGGTCGAGCCGTCCCCGCTCGCTCAACTCCTTGAGGTCCAAGCCGGCGCAGAACGCCGGGTCTGCGCCGGTGAGGATCACGGCTGACACGGCGTCATCGGAGTCGATCGCCGCCATCACCTCCCTCAGCCGCCGGCGCAGGGCCGAGCTGAGCGCGTTGCGGGCCTCGGGCCGGTTGAGGGTTACGGTCGCGATGCCGTCGTTGCTCTCGAGCAGCACCAGTTCGTCATGGTCAGATTGTGCCACCCGGTCATCCTGCCAGGGCCGACAACAGGACAGCACTTCCTCGGCCCTACGCTCGCGGTATCCAGGGCATCCTCACGGCGCAGGTTCTGACCGCTTCGTTGTTCGGCCTCTCGCCGACGCAGGCGCTGGTCGTCCTGTTCGTGTTCCTGCCTTTCGCGCTCGCCGCCTTGGTGATCCCGTTCGTGGCGTGGAGGCACCGGGGCGACCCGAAGCCGGTCCTCACCTCGGAGATCCTGGCGAGCGGCGTCCGGGGGCGGGCGGAGATCGTGTCGGTACGTCTGCTGGGCACCATCCTCGATCTGAAGCCGATGGTTCGCTTCGTGCTGCGAGTTACGACTGAGGCGGGGGCGCCGGGCGGCACCGCTGCTGACAGCGGCGCCGGCAGCAGCGTCGATGCCGGCGAGCCGTTCGACCTCGAGGTGGTCCAGTCGATCCCGCGCTCGCTCGTGGGCGTCTATCGGCCGGGGGACACCGTGGAGGTGCGACTGACGCCGGACCGATCCGCCGGCGCGGTGGTGCTCGGGGGATAGCGGGCGCGGGTCGCCTCGGGGATCGAGCGACCGGGCCGGGGCGCTGTCGGGCGGGCGCGGGGCCGAGGCGGTCGGGCGACTCGTGACATAGGAGGACAGAGGCGAACTCCGTCCACTCGAGCACCAGGCACAAGCAGCAACCGCCGGCCCAACACGCGACCGCCCACCAACCGCCGGCCCAACAAGGCAGCCCTTCAAGGAAACCCCGGCCGGCCCGGCGAACCTATAGAGCGAAGGGCCGGCCGCCCCGTCAGAACGCGCGAGCCGGAAGACGAGCTGGGAGGACGACCGACAACATGACCCGCCCGACCCGACGGACAGGTTCGACCGGGCCGAGCCTGAGCCGGCGCCGGTTCCTGACCCTTGCCGGCGCCACCGCCGGCGCTCTGGCAGTCCCCGAACTGCTAATCGAGAAGGCCCTTTCGGTGGAGGCCGCCGGGGGCTCTTTGAGCGACATCAAGCACATCGTGGTCCTGATGCAGGAGAACCGGTCGTTCGACCACTACTTCGGCACGATGGCCGGCGTCCGGGGCTTCGGCGACGGCGCCACATACTCCTCCTATGCCGGCGGTCCGGCCACCGACCCCGGCACGGTCTTCCATCAGACGACGGTCCCGGCCGGTACCACCAAACCGATCCTCACGGTCGGCGGCGACACCTTCCTCAACCCGTTCGAGCTCGAGAGCAACCCTCCCACCGTCTCGGGTCAGACCACCAACGACATCACCCACGACTGGGGACCCCAGCACCTTGCCTGGAACAACGGCGCCATGGACCAATGGGTGGTGCAGCATCTGAAAAACGACGGGACCGCCCCCTTCGAGATCGACAACGGCACCTTGGGGATCCCGCAGCCCGCCCGGTCGTCGACGCCGAACGGCATCCTCACCATGGGCTACTACCGCGAGGCCGACCACCTCGACTACTACCGGGCGTTGGCGCAGTCGTTCACGGTGTGCGACGGGTACCACTGCTCGGTTCTCGGGCCGACCGACCCCAACCGCCTGATGTGGATGTCCGGGAGCATCGGAGCGCATTCAGCCGACAAGGGCGGCCAGATCATCACCACCTACGTGCAGAACCGGGAGCAACTCGTCGGCACTCTCGACTGGCCGACGATGCCCGAGCTGCTCACCCAGGCCGGCGTCAGCTGGAAGGTCTACCAGGACCCAACCTCCAACGCCCTGTTCAACGTCCTCGACTACTTCAAGAACTTCGCCACCCCGTCCACTTCCGCCCAGGTCCAAAACGCGGCGCAGGGACTCGCCCCCGTCTACCCGGCGGAATTCGCCGCCGACGTTCAATCCGGAACCCTTCCCGAGGTGTCGTGGATCCTGCCGCCGGCGCCGTGCTGCGAGCACCCCGCGACCCCACCGGCCTACGGGGAATACCTGGTGTCGGAGATCCTCCAGATCCTGGTTTCCAACCCAGCGGTGTGGGCCCAGACCGTCTTCCTCGTGGTCTACGACGAGAACGGCGGCTTCTTCGACCATGTCGCCCCACCGACTCCGGGCCCGACGGTCATCGCAGGCGACAACAACCCTCTCGCCGGCGATCCGAACTACGACGGGGAGTACTTCACCGCTGCGCCGGCGAACGCGACCGGCGGCCCGCCGAGTGACTGGGACAACGTCCTCGGCCCGGTCGGCCTCGGGTTCCGCACACCTGCGTTGGTCATCTCACCGTTCAGCACCGGCGGGTGGGTCTGCCACGACACCTTCGACCACATCTCGACGATGAAGCTCGTGGAGACTGTCTTCCTCGAGCCGGGAACCCTCCTGGCCGGGCTCCACGTCTCGCCTTGGCGTTACGCGACGGTCGGCGACATGACATCCGCCCTACCGGGTATCGCGAGCCCCGACACGACGGTCCCGCAACTGCCGTCTACCTCGATGGCATACCCCGACGTCGCCGAGCAGAGCCTCCTCAATTCGCTCGCCGGCACCGTTGACGAGGGGCAGGCATACCCGGTCCCGACGGCGAACGCACCCGTACCCGCCCAGGACGACCGAGGCCCCAAGAACACGACTCCAACCCACGCAGCAAGCGGCCGGGAGGAGAGGAGGACGGCCCCGTAACGCAGTAGTTTGCACGGCGTGGAAACCGCGGTCGAACGAACCGACGCTGAAAGTGTCGACACCAAGGTCAAGGAACTCCTGGAGTCCCACCCTCCGGATGGGATACCGGAGCAGGAGTTCCTCGGAGCGCAGTTCGACGCCGGCCTGGCGTGGGTCCACTTCCCGGAGGGTTACGGCGGTTTGGGGGTGTCGAGGAGCCTCCAGTCGCGGGTCAACGATCTACTTCGCAAGGCGAATGCGCCCAACCTGACGCCGCGGAACGCGATCGGCTACGGGATGGCGGCGCCCACCATCCTCACGATGGGAAGCGAGGAGCAGAAGCGGCGCTACCTGCGCCCTCTTTTCACCTGTGAGGAAATCTGGTGCCAGTTGTTCTCCGAACCAGGTGCCGGCTCTGACGTGGCGAGCCTTTCCACCCGTGCCGTTCGTGACGGCGACGAGTGGATAATCAACGGGCAAAAGGTCTGGACGACGCTTGCTCACACCTCGAGGTTCGGGATGGTTCTCGCGCGAACCGACCCGGATGCGGAGAAGCACAAGGGCCTGACGTACTTCGTGGTCGACATGCACGCGCCGGGGGTCGAGGTGCGCCCTCTTCGGCAGATGACCGGCGACGCCGAGTTCAACGAGGTTTACTTCACCGACGTCCGCGTCCCCGATTCGGAGCGCCTGAGCCCCGCGGGCGAAGGCTGGCGCGGCGCCATCGTCACCCTCATGAATGAGCGCGTCTCGATCGGGGGTGGTGTGGCGCCGAGGGGCGGCGGACCGATCGCGACTGCGCTGAAGATCTGGGGAAAGACTCCGGCCGAGCGCAGAGACCCCGTCATGAGAGACAAGCTCGCGCGGCTGTGGGTGGAGGCCGAGGTTCAACGACTCACGAACATGAGAGCCGCAGCGAATTCGAAGCTGGGAACCCCCGGTCCGGAGGGGTCGACGGGGAAGCTCGCCTTCGCCGAGCTGAACAAGCGGATCTACGAGTTCTGCGAGAACCTTCTCGGCGCCGAAGGGATGCTCTACGACAGCTACGAAATGCGCCGCCCCAAAGGCGCTCTCGAGACTCGCTCGCCGCAGCAGATGTTCCTGCGTTCCAGGGCGAACTCCATCGAGGGTGGCACATCCGAGGTCATGCGCAACATTCTCGGCGAACGGGTCCTAGGCCTCCCTGGCGATATACGTGTCGACAAGGGCGTCCCCTGGTCGCACGTGCCGCGCAACTAGCCGGCGTAACCGTCGAGCAGACCGGTCAGCCCGCTCGGCTCGTGCGGGCCGAAGGCGAGCTGTTCGAGCACCCCGACTCCCGACCGGTCCCCGAAACGAACCCGGCACAGCGTCTGCACGTGGATCGACGAGGGGTCGAGGGGTGTGAAATCGTCGACCTCGATCGACTCTGCCGCCACCTCCAACTCCCCGTGGTTGGTGCCGTGCCCGAACCTCGGGTGTAGGTAGCCGATCCCCCTCATACGGAAGGTGAGGATCCGTTCGAAATCGATGGCCGGGAGCGCCGAGCCGTCGCGCCGGTGCGGAATGATGCGGGCGGACTCTATCTCCCTAGTGCCGGGCATCCATCGGAGGTCGACCTCGCTTCGTCCAAGATGATCGGGCTCTCCTACTCCTGCCAGTGGGACAATGAGCGCCTGCTCGACCCACCTAACACCGTCGGCGCGCTCGAACAGACCCAGGTGCGTACAGCAGTCGTCGAAGTGCAGCGGCGCCCACAACCAGAACAGTTGTGGCATCTCAGGTGGGAAGTTCGTCGCCAGTTGCTCACCTACTGGGCGTACTCCCCAGGAGCGATCCCGTGTGGCGAGTGTGGTCTCCGGTCGCACGTCGATCACGGCGCCGCCGGGGAGGGTGATCGTGCCCTCCCATGTACCCCATTGGGTCAGGCGCGTGTAGTCCATGACGGTGATGTTGTTGCGGGTCAGTTGCTGGCGGGGCTCCTCGACCGCATCGGTCCGGTGCCTGAACGTCATATCGGCTGCCAGCCCGTGCTCGCCGGCGTCGACGACCAGGCGGATCGTCTTGAGTGGCTCGAGCACTTCGACCCGCACCGGACCGACCTTGGTGGCTCGGTCGACTGGCATCCGCCCTGACGCGAAGACCGAATGCTGTACCCCGTCGTGCAGCACCGAAAAGGCGGCGTCTAGGACCCCGCGGTTCGGGTAGTGGCCCATCGCAGCCCCGAGGAAGAACGCCCCTTCGCGGTCGTAACCGTTGAACCAGTAACGGTCGTAGTGGTTGGGGTCACCGGAAACTGTCTGCGCGACGGGGGCCGGCGTCTGGTGGACGGGGTAGTCGTCGAACGGTGTGAGCATCAGCGACCCTCCCAGTAGGTTCCGGCCATCATCGCCTCCATGTCCGCTCCGTGGAACAACAGTTGGTCGACATCATCCGGCATGGTCGACTGTCCAAAGTGGATGCTGCGAAGGCCGACACGAAGCGCGTTGATCGCGAATCGGGTCGCCGCGAAAAGGCCGTACCAGTCCATGTCCCGGCAGGTGTGCCCGGTCAGCTTCTCGTAGGAGGCGACGACGTCGTCTCGACGCATGAACGACGGCATCCCCGGCATGCCGAGCTTCAGCGCAACGCCGTGAAAGAACTCGTGGAAGAACTGGCACCAGGCCAGATCGACCTCCCTCGGACCCACCGAGGCCATCTCCCAGTCGAGCACCGCGACGGGTTCGAAGTCGCGGTATATCATGTTCCCGATCCGCGCGTCGCCCCAGGACAGCACGGGCTCTCCCTCGTCGACGGGCCATCGTTCCTCGAGCCATTTCAGCGATCGTTCGAGGAGCGGCGAGCGAACGTCCTTGGCCACCCACGCGTAGTAGTCGAGGACCTCCTTCTGGTACAGCCTCCGCAACGCCGTCCCTCCGTCAGCACCATCCTGGAGGAAGGCGAACCCCTGAACCGGCGCGGCGTGCAGCCGGGCGAGGATGTCAACCGTCCGCTCCTGCAACTTGCGCTGCTCACCCTCTGAGGCGTCGAACAGCCAGTTGTCGCCGAACAGGTACAGCGGATTGTCGGGCGGGACCTCTCCGACGACCCTACGCATGATCATGAACGGCTGCCCGACGATGCCCGGGTCTTCCTCCGACCACAGCGGCTCCGGCACCGGCACGTCCGTGAGCTCACGCACCATCGACATGACCCTGAACTGCTTGGGTATGTCATAGACGGGGAAGATCGGCATGTCGGCAGGATCAGGCGGGATGCGCGCGACGAGACCCTCGCGTCTCGTCGCGCCTTCCTCGTGCCATTCAGCTTCGAAGACCACTGTCTCGGTCGACATGCCGGTCCCCGACGGAACGCTGAGCTCGGTCACTCGCGGGTTGGCCGAGTCGGGTAACCGCGATGCAAGCCAACGCTCGAGCGTGTCGGGAAGCGCGGCGAGGTCGCGGCTCGATTTGACCCCGACAGTGGGTGGTGCTTCCTCGGGCGTGCTCACATCAGTCCCCCCTTCCCGGCAGGCGCCGGAAACGCCCCTGCATTGTGGCCGATGCTGTTTAGGCTCTGCTCATGGACCCCGACCGGGTACAGAGTGGGCTGATCCCTGCCCGGCCCCTGACCCGGTTGCTGCGCGAGCGCCTCGGCCCGTACAAGCGGACGATCGCGCTGATGTTGCTCTTGCAGTCGATCCAGACGACCGCGAGCCTGATCCTCCCGACACTCAACGCGCACATCATCGACAACGGCATCCTTCCCCACAACGAGGGATACATCCGCCGGATGGGGGCTGTGATGGTTGGCTTCTCCCTCGTCCAGATCTGCTTTGCAGTCGCCGCTGTCTACCTGGGAGCCAAGGTGGCGATGGGTTTCGGCCGCGACATCCGGGGCGTCATGTTCCACCAGGTGACCGGCTTCTCGGCGCGCGAGGTAGGAACGTTCGGCGCACCCTCCCTCATCACTCGGATTACCAACGACGTGCAGCAGGTGCAGCTGCTCGTCGTGATGGCGGCCACGATGGCCATCGCCGCGCCGATCACGATGGTGGTCGGGATCATCGCAGCGATGCGGCAGGATCTCGGGCTGTCCGCGATCCTGGCCATCAGCGTGCCGGTGGCCGCCGGCGTACTCGGCTTCCTCGTCTCGCGGATGGTTCCCGCCTTCCGGCTGATGCAGGAGCGAATCGACCAGATCAACCGGGTCCTGCGGGAGCAGATAACCGGTATCCGGGTTGTGCGGGCGTTCGTCCGCGAGCCGCAGGAGAGAGCCCGCTTCGCCATCGCCAACGGGGAGCTCACAGACACGTCCCTCAGGGCCAGCCGGCTCATGGCAGCGATGTTCCCCACCGTCAACCTTGTCATCAACGCGTCCAGCATCGCCGTGCTGGCGCTCGGCGCCGGCCGTATCCAGGCCGGCCACATGCAGGTCGGGTCACTGGTGGCCTACCTGAGCTACCTGATTCAGATCCTCATGTCCGTCGTCATGGCCACCTTCATGATCTCGATGATCCCGCGGGCGTCCGTGTCCGCGGGACGGATCCAGGAGGTTGGCGAAACGCCGTCCACCGTGGTAGCGCCCGCCGCTCCGCTCAGGCCGGCGCGCGGCGAGCTGGACGTCGAGTTCCGCGGGGTGGGGTTCCACTACCCCGGAGCGGAGCACGCCGTGTTGAACGGCATCAGCTTCACGACGCTGCCAGGGCAGACGACCGCGATCGTCGGGAGCACCGGCGCCGGCAAGACCACACTCGTCCAGCTGGTGCCGCGGCTGTTCGACGCCACCGAGGGTTCCGTGATGGTAGGCGGTGTCGACGTACGCGACCTCGACACAAAGCTGCTGTGGTCGGTGGTGGGCCTGGTCCCGCAGCGGCCGTACCTCTTCTCGGGCACCGTGGCCTCGAACCTCGCCTACGGGAAACCTGACGCGACGGAAGCCGAGATGTGGGAGGCGCTCGAGGTGGCGCAGGCGGCGGACTTCGTGCGCCTCATGCCGGGCGGCCTCGAGGCCCGAATCGACCAGGGTGGCACAAACGTGTCGGGCGGCCAGCGCCAGCGGCTGGCGATCGCACGGGCTCTCGTACGCAGACCGGACATCTACCTCTTCGACGATTCGTTTTCCGCGCTCGACCTCACGACCGACGCCAGGCTGCGCGCCGCGTTGAAGCCGTACACCGCTTCGAGCGTCGTGTTGATAGTCGCGCAGAGGGTGTCCACCATCATCTCGGCCGACCGGATCGTCGTGCTCGAGGACGGCGAGATCGTCGGCATGGGGACCGACGCGGAGCTGCGAAGCAGCTGTCCCACCTACGCGGAGATCGTCCAGTCACAACTCGGTGAGCGGGAGCCGGCATGACGGCCGTCGACGAGCACCGCGACGAGATCCGCCGGCTGCGACCGGAGGACACCCGGCCGGCTGGACGCTGGAACGCGGCCGGCGTCCCGGGCGAGCGCTCGAAGGACTTCGGGTCCGTGGCCAGGCGCCTTGTCTCGCTCCTCGCGGTCGAGCGGGGAAAGCTCCTTCTCGTCGCCATCACTTCGGTGAGCGGTGTGGTCATGAACGTCTTCGGCCCCCGGCTCCTCGGTCACGGGACCGACGTGATCATCCGGGGGTTCGTCCACCATCACATCGACTTCCCCGAGTTGGACCGCATACTCCTGATCGCTCTGGGCCTCTACGCCGGCTCGGCGCTGTGCTCGTTGGCGACCGCCTACACGCTCGCCGGCGTGGTCCAGCGCTTGATGCAGAGGCTCCGGGGATCAGTCGAGGACAAGGTCCACGCCCTCCCGCTCAGCTACATCGACCGCGGGTCCCGGGGCGACCTGCTCAGCCGGGTCACCAACGACATCGACAACATCGCCCAGAGCCTGCAGCAGACGCTGAGCCAGATGCTCAACTCGGTCCTGCTTCTCGTCGGGGTTGCCGTCATGATGTTCACGATCTCACCGTTGCTCGCGGCGGTCGCCCTGACCACAGTCCCGGCATCGGTCTTCGCGATGCGCAAGATCGCCCTACGCGCCCGCCCCCGCTACATAGCGCAGTGGCGTTCCACCGGGGCTCTCAACGGCATCGTCGAGGAGACGTTCACCGGGCATGCCATCGTCAAAGCCTTCGGCCGTCAGGACGAGGTGGAAGCCCGCTTCCGGCAGAAGAACGAAGAGCTCTTCGAGGCCGCGTTCGGGGCCCAGTTCATGTCCAGCGTGATGCAGCCGGTCACCATGTTCCTCGGCAACATGCAGTACGTGATCGTCGCCGTCGTCGGCGGCCTTCGGGTCGCGGCCGGTGCCATCAGCATCGGTGACATCCAGGCGTTCGTTCAGTACTCGCGTACGTTCTCGATGCCGCTGACCCAGCTCGCCTCGATGATGAACGTCTTCCAGAGCGGCATGGCATCCCTGGAGAGGGTGTTCGAGTTCCTCGACGCCGGCGAGCAAGTACCCGATGCCACGCCGGCAACCCCGCTGCCTAATGCCGGGCGAGTCGGCTTCGAGGACGTCACGTTCTCCTATCGGCCCGACGTACGGCTGATCGAGTCACTCTCGCTCGTGGCCGAACCGGGGCAGACCGTCGCGATCGTCGGTCCTACAGGCGCGGGCAAGACCACCCTGGTCAACCTGATCATGCGCTTCTACGAGCTCGATTCGGGCAGGATCACCATCGACGGTCGCGACATCACGAGCATGCCCCGATCGGAGCTGCGGTCGAAGATCGGGATGGTCCTCCAGGACACGTGGCTGTTCGGCGGGACGATCCACGACAACATCGCCTATGGCAATCCAACCGCCACGGACGAGCAGATACTCGAGGCGGCGCAGGCCACCTACGTCGACCGCTTCGTCCACTCCCTGCCCGACGGCTACTCGACGCTGATAAACGAGGAGGCCGACAATGTCAGCGCCGGTCAGAAGCAGCTGATCACCATCGCCCGAGCTTTCCTCGCCGATCCGTCGATCCTCATCCTCGACGAGGCCACCAGCTCGGTCGACACGAGGACCGAAGTGCAGATCCAAGAAGCGATGAACCGGCTTCGCTCCAACCGGACGAGCTTCGTGATCGCCCACCGGCTCTCGACGATCCGAGGGGCCGACGTGATCCTGGTAATGGAGGACGGGCGGATTGTCGAGCAGGGATCCCACGCCGACCTGCTGTCCCGTGACGGCGCCTACGCCCGGCTGTACAACTCCCAGTTCGTGGCTCCCGCTGCCGAGGTCGATTGACCCGGTCACACGCCCGGCTCGACCGACCGCAGCAGCGTTCCCGGGTGTAACGTGCCGTCAGACACCGGACACGAATCCTGAGGGGGAGAGTGACGATGAAGAGCAAGGCGGCCATCCTGTGGGAGACCAACTCCAAGTGGAGCATCGAGGACATAGAGCTCGATCCGCCCAAGCAGGGTGAGGTGCTCGTAAAGCTGGCCGCGTCGGGCCTGTGCCACTCCGACGAGCATCTGGTCACCGGCGACATGGTCCTCGACCAGGCGACGGCGGACGCGCTCGGCCTCAAGCAGCTTCCGGTCGTCGGCGGCCACGAGGGCGCTGGCGAGGTGGTCGAGGTGGGCCCGGGTGTCACGACCCTCGCGCCGGGGGACCACGTGGTCATGAGCTTCATCCCGGCCTGCGGCCGCTGCCCTTCGTGCGCGATGGGCCAGCAGCACCTCTGCGACCTGGGCGCCTTCCTGCTGGCCGGCCGCCAGGTCACCGACTTCACCGCGCGCCATCACGCCGCTGACGGCACGGATCTCGGGATCATGTGCTGCGTCGGCACGTTCGAGCCGTACACGGTTGTCAGCGAAGCCAGCTGCGTGAAGATCGAGCCGCACATCCCGCTGGAGCGCGCCGCGCTCGTCGGGTGCGGCGTGACGACCGGATGGGGGTCGGCGATCAACGCCGCCGACGTTCGCGCGGGCGAGACCGTCGTGGTCGTCGGTCTGGGCGGGATCGGCATGAACGCCCTGCAGGGCGCCCGGCTCGCCGGCGCCGACAAGATCGTGGCCGTCGACCCGCTGCAGTCCAAGCGCGACGCCGCTCCGCGCTTCGGCGCCACTCACACCGCTGCCTCGATGGAGGAGGCCGCTGCGCTCGTAGCGGAGCTCACCCGCGGCGCGATGGCCGACAAGGCGATCCTCACCGTCGGCGTCGCATACGGCGACCTCATCCTCCCTCTCATGAACTTGGTGAAGAAGGCGGGGCGCGGCGTAGTGACGGCAGTGGCGCCGGTGGCTCAGACCGACGTCAAGCTCGACCTCTTCATGCTGGCGATGATGCGCAAGGAACTGGTCGGCTGCATCTTCGGCAACGCCAACCCGCGCCGAGACATCCCGCGCATCCTCAACCTATACATGGAGGGCAAGTACCTGCTCGACGAGCTGGTGACCAACACCTACTCACTCGAGGACATCAACCAGGGCTACGACGACATGCGCAACGGGACCAACATCCGCGGCGTCATCACCTACTAGGCCCGACGGCGCCGGCCCTGGAGCCAGCGTTCTCTGTCCCCTCTCGGCTCACCAGGTGTAGCGGGAGGGGACAGTGTCGCGTCAGGGGTGGCCGTAGCCGCACCGCCGACAAGGGTGGCTGAACGGTCCCGGCTAGCGGTACGGCCTCCGGGAGTGGCGACCGCCCGGTCGCGTATGGTCGGGCGGTGCACGACGCCGGAGCCCAGTGGGACGCATCCTTCGACGTGGTGGTCGTCGGGTCGGGTTTCGGGGGCCTGACAGCGGCCTTGGTCGCATCGGGCGAAGGACTCGAAACCGTCGTAGTGGAGAAGATGGACAGGTACGGCGGCTCGAGCGCGCTGTCGGGCGGCGGCGTTTGGGTGCCCAACAACCCGATCCTGAAGCGCGGCGGCCAGTCCGACACTCCAGAACGAGCCCGGACGTACATGTACGAGGTAGTCGGCGACAGGGTGCCGCGGGCGCGGATCGATACGTTCTTGGCTCGCGGGCCCGAAGCGATCGATTGGTTGGAGAAGCACACCCGCCACGTCCGGTTCCGCTGGGTCAAGGGCTACTCGGACTACCACCCGGAGTTCCCCGGCGGTGAGCCTCTCGGGCGGACGATGGAACCGGTCCCGTTCGACCTTCGCAAGCTCGGACCCGACGAGGAGTTCATCAACACCAACCCCATGATGAAGGGTCCCCTCGGACTGTGGACCACCCAGTCCGACTACAGGTACCTCACCCAGGCCGTGACCACGTGGCGGGGTCGGGCTACCGCCCTCAAGGTGGGCGTGAGGACCGTCGTCACCCGGTTGAGTGGCCGGCACATGGCCGCCCTCGGGTCGGCGGGCGTCGGGCGGTACCGCCTCGCGCTGAAGGATGCCGGCGTCCCGCTCTGGCTCAACTCCCCGCTCACCGGCCTGGTGGTCGAGGACGGCCGGGTCACGGGTGTGCGCATCGACCGTGACGACAAGCCGATGACGGTGCAGGCGCGGCGCGGCGTGATTCTCGCCGCCGGCGGCTTCGAGAAGAGCCAGGAGATGCGCAAGCGCTACCAGCAGGAACCCGTCGAGGTCGGCTGGAGCTCCGGCGCGGCGGGCAACACCGGCGACGGGATCCGCGCCGCTCAGGAGATCGGCGCATCGGTGGACCTGATGGACGACGCCTGGTGGATGCCGTCCGTGGAGGCTGCGGGAGCCGGCGTGCTCATCCTCGCCGAGCGCTCGCTCCCGCGGTGCATCGTGGTGAACGGTGACGGTCGCCGCTTCGTCAACGAGGCCTCGCCGTACGTTAACTTCGTGCACCGCATGTACGAAATGCACGGTCCAGGTGCGAGCCACATCCCGTCGTTCTTGATATTCGACCAGACCTACCGTGACCGCTACCCGTTCGTCGCGGTGCCACCGAGGCGGCCGCTTCCCAAGGCGTTCACCAAGTTCGGCATCGTCACGACTGCTGACTCACTGGCCGAGCTGGCAGAGAAGATCGATGTCCCACCCGAGAACCTGCAGGAGACTGTCACCCGCTTCAACGCGATGACGGCAACGGGCAGGGACGAGGACTTCGGCAAGGGCGATAGCGCGTACGACCGCTACTACGGCGATCCTGCCAACAAGCCGAACCCGTGCCTCGGCCCCCTGGAGAAGCCACCGTTTTACGCCTTCCGCATCGTTCCCGGCGACCTCGGCACCAAGGGCGGTGTCGTGACCGATCCCGACGCCCGCGTCCTAGATGCAGAGGGGAAGCCCATTCCCGGCCTCTACGCGACCGGCAACACGTCAGCGTCCGTCATGGGCAACGACTATGCCGGCGCCGGCGCCACCATCGGACCGGCGATCGTCTTCGCATACGTGGCGGCCAAGCACATCGCAGCCAACGGGGGCTAGTCCCTCGGCGGTCCAGCAGAGGTGTAACGGGTGCCGGGCGATCGATCGCATGTGACGCCTATGATCCGGCGTTCGTGGCACGGCTTTCGCAGCTCTCGCGGTCTGTCCAAGGCAAGGTGGCGGTCGTGACAGGGGCGGCCTCCGGCATGGGCAGGGCAACGGCCTTCCTCTTTGCCGACGAGGGAGCCCGGGTCGCCGTTATCGACCGTGATGGCGAGGGCGCGAAAGCGATCGCGAAGAAGATCCAATCCGCGCACGGAGCAAGCAACGCAAAGGCGTGGGAGCTGGACGTGGCCGATCCCGACGCCATCATCGGCGTTATCGGCGAAGTGGTCTCCGACCTCGCTCCGGTGGACATCCTCGTCAACAACGCCGGCATCGCTCTGCCCGCTCTCGTAGACGGTGACGGCGACGCGTACGAGCGGGCCTGGTCGGCCACCCTGGCCGTCAACCTCACAGCCCACGAGCGGATGATCCGGGCATGCCTTCCCCACCTAAGACGCGACGCCGCGGGCCGAGTGGTCAACATCGCTTCTACCGAGGGACTCGGCGCAAGCCGCTACAACAGCCCCTACGTCGCCGCCAAGCACGGGGTGATCGGTCTCACCCGTGCACTCGCCGTGGAGCTCGGGCCGATCGGCGTGAATGTCAACGCGGTCTGCCCCGGCCCGATCCGCACCGGGATGACCGCCGGGATTCCCGACGAGGCGAAGGAGAAGTTCGCCCGGAGGAGGGTACCGCTCCGGCGTTACGGGGAACCCGAAGAGGTGGCGCACGCCACTCTCTCCCTTTGCCTGCCGGCGAGCAGCTACATGAACGGCGTCGTCTTCATCGTCGACGGCGGCATGACCGCGAAGAACGACTGACCTAAATCAGCTCCAGCAACCGCTCGGGTGGCCTGGCGATGACGGCCTTGTCGCCGCGAACGAATATCGGCCTCTCGAGAAGAACGGGTTGAAGTACAGGGACGTCACGTATCCGAATGTAGGAGAACCGCCGTGGAACGGACGGATGGGTCTACCAGCGGGGGCGTTCGCGCACCAGCTCAGCGAAGGCGGCAGGTTCCAGGGGGCGCGAGAAGGCGTATCCCTGGGCCTGCTGGCATCCCAACCGTCGTAGTGCGTACAGCTGGTCGTCCGTCTCGACTCCCACAGCGACCACCGAAACCTTCAGGCCGCGGGCGATGCCGGCTATGGCGGTGACGATCGCCGAGTCGCTCGCGTCCCGGCCCAGGCCTGACACGAACGCCTTGCCGACCTTGATGATGTCCACGGGGAACCGCTTCAGGTAGTTCATCGACGAGTAACCGACGCCGAAGTCGTCGAGGGCTATGTGCGCCCCGGTTGCACGCACCTCCTGGAGTGCGCCGGCGCAGCTGTTCACTTCAGACATGACCGAGCCCTCCGTGATCTCGAGCACGAGCGACGAGGGGTCGAGACGGTGCCGTGATGCAGCGGCGGCCACTGTCTCACCTATGCCGGGCTTCAGCTGGCGCGCGGACACGTTCACCGACATGAACAGAGGCACGTCCGCCAGCTCGGACCGCCAGGCGGCGAGCTGCCGGCAGGACTCGGAGAGCACCCATTCGCCAATGGTCGCGATGAGGCCCGCCTCCTCGGCGACCGGCACGAAGTCGGCGGGAGGGACCGGACCCCAGTCGGGATGTTCCCATCGAAGCAATGCTTCGGCCCCGACGACCCACCCGGCGTCCAGAGCCACGATCGGCTGGTATTCGAGGCGGAACCCGCCATCCTTCACTGCCCGGTGAAGGGCGTTCTGGGTCTCGCGCCGCCACTCCGCCCGAGCCCGGATCTCGTCGTCGAAGAACTTGACCCTTCCCCGCCCGTCGACCTTGGCGTGGTACATGGCGGCGTCAGCGTCCCGCAGCAGGGCCTCGGTGGAAGCGTCCGGGCCGCCCAGGGCGACCCCCAGGCTGGCCGACACGAAGAACCGCTCTTCGCCCAGGACGAAGGGTTCGGCGAAGACGGCCGTGAGTCGTTCTGCGAGCTCGGCGGCGTCCCGGTGGGAGCTGACGTCCTCGAAGACCACCACGAACTCGTCCCCGCCGAAGCGCGCAACCGTGTCGTCTGCGCGGACGACCCCCGACAGCCGGTCGGACACGGCCTTGAGGAGGAGGTCGCCCTCAGCGTGGCCCTGTGTGTCGTTGACCAGCTTGAAATGGTCGAGATCCAGGAAGACCACCGCCACGTACCGGCCGGACCTCGACGCCCGACTTAGGCCGTGCTTCACCCGGTCGCCGAGCAGGAGCCGGTTCGGCAAGCCGGTCAGATGGTCGTGCAGGGCCTGGTGGGCGAGCTGCTCGACGACGTCACCGTCGGCGCGGACCTCGGTGACGACCGCCCAGTTGAGAGCCCCGGGTTCCGGACTGACACCGTGCTCGACGTGGAGCCTGAGTGACCCGCCGGACCTCACGACCCGCTCGGAGAGGCCGTCCCGGGTCATCTCGGCAAGCTCATCGCCGAATAGCCGCCAGGCTGGCATGTTCCACGTCTGGCAGGCTCCCGAAGAGTCGAACCCGAGAACCGCTACGGGAAGGTCGGACAGCCAGCCGTGAACGGAGTCGACACACCCGTCGGCGCCGGTAGGCGCCGCCGTCATGGGGGTGTCCCGTCCAGCCGGGCCGGGTGGGCGCCGGGCACGACCCTGGCGGACCTCACTACCATTCCAGACATATCGGCACGTCTGAGGTCGAAATTCAGATGGTTCAGGATCAATATTCGCCCAAAACCTCATAAGGGGGAGCCGCGTGGCTGAATTCGCCAACCCTGGGATCCTGGTGGGCACCGAGTGGATGGCCGCACATCTGGACGACCGGGACGTGCGGATCATCGAGGTCGACGAGGACGTCATGGCCTACGAAAAGGGGCACATCAGGAATTCCCTGGCGTGGAACTGGTTCGACGACCTGCACGCCAAGCCGCGTCGGGACTACGTGGGTCAGGCAGAGATGAGCCGCCTGCTCCAGGCCGCCGGCGTGGACGAGCGGACGACCGTCATCCTCTACGGGGGCAACAACAACTGGTTCGCGACCTACGCCTACTGGCTGCTGCGTTACCTCGGGTTCGACAACGTGAAGCTGCTAAACGGGGGGCGCAAGAGGTGGGAACTCGACGGCCGCGAGCTGACCACGGACGTCCCGAAGTTCGGGCCGACGACGCTGACCATCACCAACCCGGTGCGCGCGGAGCTCCGGGCGATGCGCGAACAAGTCCTCGACAGCCTGGACAAGGTGTGCTTCGTGGACGTCCGGTCGCCCGAGGAGTACCGCGGGGAGATGATGGCTCCGGCGCACCTGCCCCAGGAGTCCGCCATGGTGCCCGGCCACATCCCGGGAGCGAGGAACGTGCCGTGGAGCCGAGCGGCCAACGAGGACGGCACCTTCAAGTCCTACGACGAACTGCGAGACCTTTACGGCACGGCCGGTGTGAGCGGGGAGGGTCCAGTCATCGCCTACTGCAGGATCGGCGAGCGCTCCGCGCACACCTGGCTGGTCCTGCACGAACTCCTCGGGATCGCCAACGTCGCCAACTACGACGGGTCCTGGACCGAGTACGGCTCCCTCGTCGGAGTGCCGGTCGAGTGGTGAGGAAGGACAAGCGATGCCACGACTGACCGGGACTATCGAAAACGGCTCCGGGGCGTTCGTACAGCTGCGCGACGGGGAAGGCGACTTCGTCGGCGAGGTGAGGGCTGACGACGAGGGCCGCTTCACGCTCTATCCGATCGCGGGAGAGTGGACTGTCATCTGCCTGACCCCCAACAATCGCCGTGAACAGCACGTCGACATGGGCAACGAGGACGTCGACATCAGGGTGTCGGCCTGACATGTGCAGGGAGCCGTCCGTGCGGCCGACCAATACACTCGCCCCGTGACCCTCGCCGTTGACGAGCTCTACTGGGACCCGTTCGACGTCGACATCGACACGAACCCGTACGAGTGCTGGCGGAGACTTCGAGATGAAGCGCCGGTGTACCGCAACGAGCGATATGACTTCTGGGCCCTGAGTCGGTTCGCCGATGTCCAGTCGGCGAGCGCCGACCCCAAGGCCTTCGTGTCGAGCCGGGGAACGGTCCTCGAACTCATGGGCTCGGACATGACCAATACGACCATGATCATCTTCATGGACCCGCCCGAGCACGACTCGCTGCGGGCACTCGTGTCGAGGGCCTTTACCCCCAAGCGGGTGTCCGCTCTGGAGGAGCAGATCCGGCAGGTGTGCGCATCCCTGCTCGATCCGTTCATCGGGTCCGGCGGTTTCGACTACGTGCAGGACTTCGGTGCCCAGTTGCCGTCGACCGTCATCTCGATGCTGCTCGGCGTGCCGCACTCCGAGCGCAAGGAAGTCCTGCACCACATCGACACCATCTTCCACATCGAGCCTGGCGTGGGGATGGTCAACGACATCTCGGTCATGGCTCAGATCTGGATGATGGAGTACATCGCGGCGAAGCTGGAGGAGCGGCGGGTCAACCCGAGGGACGACCTCTTCACGGCGCTCGTGCAGGCCCAGATTCCCGACGACGACGGGGGCATGAGACGGCTGACCGACCGCGAAGCAGCTGCATTCGGAAACCTGCTCGTGAGCGCCGGCACAGAGACGGTCGCCCGGCTGCTCGGTTGGGCGTCCGTGGTGCTCGATGCACACCCGGATCAGCGGGCGGAGCTGGCGCGCGACAGGTCACTCATCCCGAACGCCGTAGAAGAACTTCTCCGCTTCGAAGCGCCGTCCCCCGTGCAGGGGCGCTGGACCTCGAAGCCAGTCGAGCTGCACGGCACGACGATCCCGGCGGAATCCAAGGTGTTGCTGATCACGGGGTCCGCCGGAAGGGACGAGCGTCGCTACCCGGATGCCGACCGCTTCGACATACACAGGGAGATCGGCACCCATGTCACCTTCGGATTCGGCATCCACTTCTGTCTCGGAGCCGCGCTGGCCAGGCTCGAGGGCCGGATCGCCTTGGAGGAAACCTTGAAGCGATTCCCTACTTGGCAGGTGGACCACCACCGGGCCGAGCGGCTCCACACCAGCACCGTCAGGGGCTGGAAGTCCGTGCCTGTCTCCATCGACTGAGGAGTGGCTGGGTGACGCGGCTGAGGTCAGCGTGGCCGGACCATCCGGGCTACCGGATCAACCTTGTTCCTTGCCGGGGGACTGCGAGGGTCCGCCTCGGCGACACCGTCGTGGCCGAGAGCAAGCGAGCGCTTCGCGTGATCGAGACGGACCACGTCGAACGTCTCTACTTTCCGGAGCACGACGTGAGGCTCGAGTTGCTCGAGCCCAACGACCACCACACCGTGTGCCCATTCAAAGGACGGGCCTCGTACTGGTCTTGCTTGAAGTCCGGCCCGACCGGTGTGGATCTCTTCTCGGCCGTTGACCAGGCGATGTAAGTATGTAATCATGAGGGTGTGGACGACATACGAGCGTGGCTGAGCGGCCGTTTGCCCCAGGACTGGTTCGAAGGGTCGCCGGATGTGACCGTCGACCGAGAAGAGATCGTGATTGTCGTTCGGCTGCCCTCCCCCGCTCCAGCCGAGTCCGAACACGCGAGTCGCTCGGCGGAGCAGGGGCGGATCAGCCGGTTCCGGGAGGAGACCCGCCCGGCAAGGATGCACATCGCAGAGGAGGCGGAAACGCTCTTCGCCAGGAAGGTGTCGTGGGGGGCGGCCTGCGGGGAGTCGCGTGTGGTCTTCACCAACTTGTCCGTACCGGTCATGACCCGGCTCCGTCAGTCGGAGCGCCAGATCCTCGACACCCTGGTCGAGGGGGGCGTCGCGCGGTCGCGCTCCGACGCCCTCGCGTGGTGCGTCCGCCTCGTGGGGCGTCACGAGACCGACTGGATCGCCCAGCTGAGGGCGTCGCTGGAAGCGGTGCGCGAGGCGCGCGCCGCCGGGCCGGCCGCCTGACCCCCCCCCCCGATCCCGCGGTCGCTGGTCAAGAGGATCGGGGCGAACCTCTTGTGTCGTCCTCTGCTCTTCGAGCGATCGCTGCCTCGGCTGCGTTGTTGGCGCCGGCGGCGAGCGGCCATCCGGCGTAGTGCGCCAGGTGAATGACGATCTCGCGCACCTGGGTGTCGGTCAGCTCGCCGTTGGCGAGGGCAGCGTCGAACTGGACCCGCAGTAGGTCGGGCAGGCCCGAGGCGGCAAGCACGCCGATGGTGAGCAGGCGCCGGGAGGCGACGTCGAGACCTTGACGGCTCCATACGTCCCCGAAGAGGTGATCGACCGTGTAGGCCATGAAATCCCCCGGACCGGCATCGGGATCGGCGCTGAACCCGTACACCTCCGACATGCGCTGCTGGCCGCGGCCGCGATCCGGGGCCGGGGGACGCCGGCCGGGGAGGCTACCCGTGACCGCCGGCGCCGGTAACGGGCCGACCCCGAACACCGCGTCGACGTGCGACTGCGCCAACCGGGCGAGCGGGAGGTCGACGCCGAGCTCGTCGCCGAGGTCGAGCGCGGCCCGCAGGTCCTTGTGCGCGAGGGAAGCTCCGGACTCCATCGCAGCGACCAGCCCCTGGTCGTCGGACTGGCCGAAAGGAGCGGTGGTGGAGCGGAACATCAGCGTCGACACGCCACCGATCCGTTCGTCGCTCGCCTTCACCACTTCGGCAAGCTTGGAAAGGTCTATCCCGGCTTGCTCCGCGAGACGCTGGCCTTCGAACGCGGCCAGCCATGCACCGAACTGGATGAGGTTTCGGGCCAGCTTCGCTTGCTGGCCGGCGCCCGGCGGTCCCATGCGCACCACACGGGAGCTGAACGCGTCGATGACCGGAGCCGCCCGGTCGACGTCAGTGTCTGATCCCCCGACCATTGACACCAATGCACCGTCCGCAGCCGCCGATGCCCCCCCGCTCACTCCGCAGTCCACGACCCCTATCCCCGAGACGGCGAGCAAATCGCACAACCGGCGAACCGTCTCGAGTCGAACTGTCGACACGACGACAACCGTCGAACCCTCGCGCATCGAAGCCGCAGCGCCGCTCGACGGATCGAGAACCTCGAGAACCTGATCGTCCGTCACGACCGCGACGACGAGAACGTCCGACATGCTGCCGATCTCGGCCAGATCGGTGCAGACATGCGCCCGGTCTGCGAACGGTCGCATGGCGTCGGTCCTGACGTCGTGCACGGCCAGCGGGATCCCGGCCTTGTCGATGGCAGAGGCGAGACCGCGGCCTATCTCGCCGAGGCCGATCACCCCTGCGATCGTCTTACGGGGCTCGTCTGCGATGGCAGGAACTATAGGAGTCAGCTGTGACCCGCTCTCCGGTACCGGTCCGGGGCCGGGCTCGCCGTCCACGCGAGGGTCAGCGTCTCAGGAGGCTCGAATAGTCGGCGGCGGAAACCGGACCCTGCGCGAGGGTACCGTCGGGTTTCGGGGCGTTCACAGGTTCGCCGGCGACGCTGATCTCCACAAGAGACACACCTGGGATCGACGCCGACGTGACGACGATCTGCGCGAAGGCCAGCAGCTGCTCGTGACCGGAGATCGACGCAAGGCTGTCGCTGAAGTCGAGGTGGGCCGTCGACCCCGAGATGCTGGAGTAGACGAGCTTGGTTCCGACGGGAACGGCGCTGGTGAGACCGCCCGACACCTCCGCGCTGGTAGGACCCGCGAGCAGTTCGCCTATGGCGTTGTTGAGACCGGGGTAGGAGTCCGACCGGTCAACTGCTACGAGCGCGCTGTCATTTCCGACGAAGTACACCGTCAGCTTTGTGGAGCTCGGCGTGGCGGGCTTCGGTACAGCCGGTCGATGCGGGGGCGACTGGGCGCCTTGGATGATGACCGGCGAGTGCTCATCCGGCACGGCGCACGAAGCGAGGAAGAGCGTCGCCAACGCTGCCAGGGCCGTGTTCAAGCTCTTCCTCATGGCCGGCGGGTTGGGAGACGGAGGACGAACCGGCTGCCGTGCGGGTGCACTGGCTCCACGCGGACCGAGCCGCCCTGGAGTCGCATGTGCTCGAGGACCAGGGACAGCCCGAGACCAAGGCCCTGCCCCGACGATCGACGCCCCGCTGCCTTTCCCCGCGCGAAGCGCTCGAAGATCATGCCGGCGTCGTCGTGAGCGATCCCCGGGCCCTGATCCTCGATCGCGATCTCTGTGTCGGGTCCGGCTGTGCTGATCGACGCACGGGACACGCCGCCTGCGTGGACCACCGCGTTGCGCACGACGTTCCTCACCGTCTGCTCGAGCCGGCGGCGGTCGGCGAGGATGACCGTGTTCATGTCGGTGCCGCAATCCACGGGCGCCACCTGGTCGGCTTCGCTGAGCAGGCCCTTGAGCAGCGCCATGACATCCACCGGCTCGAGCTCCATCCGCGCCACGCCTGCGTCGTAGCGTGAGATCTCGAGCAGATCCTCGACCAGCCGCTCGAACCGGCCGACCTCGTCCCCGAGCAGATCCAGTGCCCGCGCTGACCTGGCGCTCAACTCGTGACGCCTGTTCTGCATCACCTGCACCGCGGAGCTCAGGGTCGTGAGGGGAGAGCGCAGCTCGTGGCTGACGTCGGACGCGAACCGGGAGTCGCGTTCGATACGCGCCTGCAGCGAGTCCACCATCGCGTTGAAGCCCGTGGCCAGCTCGGCGAGCTCCCGGTCACCTTCGGCGTCGAGCCGAGCATCGAGCTGTCCCGCGGCGATCGACGCCGCCGCCTGGCCGATGTCCCGTGCCGGCGTGAGCACCCGCCGGGCAGCCCAGGCTCCGAGCGCCAGGCTGACGGCGAAGCCGAGCAGGCTACCGGCGGCGAGTGAGTCGCGAAGCGTTCTCAGGGTGCTCGTCAGATCGGCCAGCGAAAAGATCTGGAAGTAGGCGTCCCCTCCCCGCAGTGGTATCCCGATGGCCAACTCCTGCGCGCGGCCTTGGTGGTAGCGCTGCCTGGCGGCTTGCCGACCGTCGACCACGGCCCGTATCAGCCCGGCCGGCATGGCATCGGGTCCGGCGACCGCCGATTCACCGAACCACTGGCCGTTGTACAACAACGCACCCTCCGACGTCGACGGCGTCTGCAACGACGACAGGATCCGGGTGACGTTCGCCGGAGACGCGTCCAGCAGGGTTCCCGTCAGTGTCGCGTTTGCCTCGGCCTGGTGCAGGGCCGAGGTCTGCCGCTGATCCAGGAGGTAGGTGCGGGCCCAGTAATAGGTGAGGACGGAGAGGCTGGCCGGTATCGCCAGGCCGACGAGGGCAAACGACGCCATCAGCCGTACTCTCAGCCGCCGGCGGCGCTTCGCCATCCGTGGACGCTTCTTGCCTAGGCGAGGACCTTGTAGCCGAGGCCTCGCACGGTGATCACGTGGGCTGGATTCGCGGGGTCGTCCTCCAACTTCGCCCGCAGGCGGTGGACATGGGTGTCCACGAGCTTTCCGTCACCGACGCTCGGGTAGCCCCACACGTTCTCCAGAAGAACCTCGCGGCTGAACACCCTTCCGGGGTGGGCAGCCATCTCGCAGAGCAGCCGGAACTCCGTCTTGGTCAGTGTTACCTCCTGGCCGCGCTTGCGGACGACTCCCTCGTCGGGGACCACCTCGACATCCCCCAACGTCAGCGAACTGCCGTCACGCCCCGATCCGAGGCTCGCTCGACGGAGCAAGGCCCGGATGCGAGCGGTCAGCTCCTTGGCGTGAAACGGCTTGGTCAGGTAGTCGTCTGCGCCGGCTTCGAGCCCCGCGACGAGATCATGGGTGTCGGCCCTGGCTGTCAAGACGACGATCGGGACGTCGCTCGCCTGGCGTATCGCGCGGCAGCATTCGAACCCGTTGATCCCCGGCAGCATCAGATCGACGATCACACAGCCAGGTGACCGCTGCCCGAACATGACAAGGCCGCTCTCCGCCGACGGAGCCTCGTCGACCTGGTAGCCCTCGTCCTCGAGGACCAGGCGCGTCGTCTCACGGATGCGGTCGTCATCCTCGATCAACAGGATGCGGGTCGCCACAGATTCATCGTTACACACCCCGGCCGGCTCCCCTCGCCGCCACACCGGCGCTCCCACGGCCTCCGCAGTGCTCATCACAGGACCACCAGCATGCGGACAGCCTCTCAACAACCCGTCGCGCCCGGGTGACGACTCGGTCGCGATCCGGTCACCAACGGGGCGTACCTCCGGATTGTCACCTGATCGCGATTGGCGGGTCACCGCATCGCGTACCCGATCGTGGAGCATGGACGCCATGACAGTCCAACCGACCGCCAGCGAATCTACCGACCGCGAGCTGTACGACATCGGTATGGCCTTGGACTGCACAGTTTCGTGGGACACCGCCGGCGGCCACACGGTCTGCCACCCGCGCGGAGACCTCGATGCCTTCACGGTGGTTCGATTCCGTCAAGCGATCGCGGAGGTGCCCTCCGCGTCGGTTGTGATCATCGACCTTTCGGACGTGCCGTTCATCGACTCCGCTGGGCTGGGCGCACTTGTCGGGGGCATCCGCCGGATCCGTGACCTCGGCGGCGAGGCGGTTGTGTCCACCAACCGGCCGGTGCACCGGAGCCTCCTGCACACCACCGGCTTCGATCGCATCGTCACTATCACCGACGACGTCGCGGGGGCGGTCGACGTTCTCGCTACCTAGCGCTCAGCCACCGGGCCGAGCAGCGCCGTCAGCCAAGTTGCGCAGGCGGACGGTCCAGGACCGCAGCGGGAGCTACGACGTGGGGAGCTCGCTCGGCGACGCTGCCGGGCTTGTCTGCGATCCGACAGGAAGCAACAGGACGGGCAGCAAGGAAGCGCCGAGTACCTCCTGGACGACCTGTGCTCGGCCGGGCGAGACCTGCTGTGACCAGCTCAAGACGACAAGATCTACGGAATGCTGATCCGACACTTCGGCGACCCTCGCCGCAACTGGGCCCGTTCGCAGCTCGATGCGGGTCGCCGGGGGGCACTGGGACGCGAGGAATTCAGCTCCGAGCAAATCGAGGTCGCGGTGAGGCCGGTCGAGCATGCGAGGCAGTGTGGTATCGGTGAAGACGTGGAGCACTATCAGCTCGACTTCGGCCACCAGTAGCGGCCAGAGCGCGTCGATGATCGGTTGAGACGAGGATTGCTCTCCTTCGAGGGGGACCAGCAGCCGCTTGAAAGGGCGGGGAGAAAGCGCGTTCGGGGGCACGACCACCACCGGTTTGGTCGTCTGGCGAAGCAGGCGCAAGGCGGTTCGTCCAACAGGACGCCGACCCCCGGGGGTTGCCCGCGCGCCGATCACCGCTGCTATCACCTGAGGCGCGGCCATCGCCTCTAGAACGGCGGGCTCGACTGGACCGCTCAGCCGTCGCAGACGTATCGCTGCTCGCCCGGCGAGCAGATCGAGCATGTCGGCTGGCCCATCGGTCACATGGATTGCTTCGACCTGGGCGCCGGTCATTTCCGCCATCCGCGAAGCGGTCTCGAGCACCGGGCGGGAAGCGGTGGTGGTGTCGAGGGCGGCCAACACGACTCTCACCGGTGGGTTGCTCATGGCCTTCTCCCGTAAGTCGCTTGGGGCATTAGCACGTCGAAGGTGGCGCCGGGTGGGTCGCAGTTCTGGGGCGGCCGGGCGGCCACGCGAACGGCGAGCGGCCTGTCACATCCGATGGTGATCTGGTCGTGTTCGGCACGCACCTGCAGGCGCTGTCCGCGAAAACGCAAGCGCATGGACAGGGCTGACCACGCGCCGGGCAGGTGCGGTTCGAGCGCGAGAACCTCTCCTTGTGCCTCGAGTCCGAGGAAACCGTAGGCAAGCGCCTGCCAGACACCGCCCATGGTGGCCAGGTGCAGCCCGCTGGCGGTGGTGCCGGTCAGGTCGTCCAGGTCGAGGCGGGCGGCCAAGCGGAACAGTTCCAGCGCCCGGTCGAGTTGGCCGGCTCGCGCGAGCAGCGCCGCAGAGATGGCGGGAGAGAGCGAGCTGCCGTGCGCTGTGCGAGGCTCGTAGAAAGCCAGGCAGGCGCCAAGGGAGCCGTCTACTACCTCGGTTGGCAAGAGGTGGTGGAGCATGAGGACGTCTGCTTGCTTGATGAGCTGGGAGCCTCTCACCCGCTCCGCCCCCAGCAGCACGTCGATCGCCACCGGCGGCTGGGCGACCTGGGATACCAGCAGCGGCTCCAGCTCGAAGTATCCGGCGAACTGCTCATAGATTCCGAGGTCAGGATTCCACCCGTCGACGAGTCGTTCTGCCAAGTCCCGCCAACGCGCTGCCTCCGTACTGGCCGAGTTGCGCCTCGAGACGGCGAGCAGTTCGGCGCCTCGGCGCAGGTTCCAACGGGCCATCACATTGGTGTAGGCGTTGTCGTCTACCACCTCGTGGTATTCGTCGGGCCCCATCACCCCGTAGAGATGTCCGCGTCCTCCGGGATCGAGACGGATCCGGCTCGCCCAATAGCGAGCGGCTTCCACCACCAGGTCGCGGCCGGGCCTCCCAGCGAGAAACGCAGTATCGCCGGTCCAGGTCGCGTAGCGGTCTGCCGCCCAAGCCACGTCGGCAACTATGTGCTCCTCATGGGTACCAGTCGCGATAGGGATCGGCTCACCGTGGCGTCCCTGGACCACCCTCGGGGTGACGTCACTGCCGTCGGCTGCGGACTCCCAGGGGAAGCGGGCGCCGTCGAACCCCCTCGCTTCGGCGATAGCGCGCGCGGCGGGGAGCCGGCGGATCCGATACTCGAGCATCGCCCGTGCCGCCTGCGGGCTGATGGCCGCCAGTGCTGGCAGGACGAACACATCGGCGTCCCAAAAGACGTGCCCGTTGTAAGCCTCCCCGGTCAGGCCCCGAGCCCCAACTGCGGCGTCGCCGGTGTCGGAGGCTGCGCAGAGCAGATGAAAGACTGAATACCTGGCGGCCAGCTCGTCAGCCAGTGCGTCCGGGCCGCCCTCGATCCCCACCGCGGCGTCGGCCCACCGAGCCGCCCAGGCGTGGCGGTGCTCGCTTAGCAGGGCGTCGAACCCCAAGGCATCCAACCTCGCCAGCCGTTGTTGGGCTTCCTCTGCGGTCGCCCCCGAGGTGGTGCCCGCTGCCCACGCCGCCAAGCGTTCAACGACCCGCTTCTCGGAACCGGTTGTCACCAAGTCACGGGCGGCCACAGCGATCTCGCTGTCCCCGTTGCTGGTGCGACCGACCCAGATCCCGTCGTTCACCTCGTGCTCGAACCTCTCCTGGAGGGGTGGGCGCAGCAGGTCGCCTTCGTCCAGCCGGTCTGGGGGTCCTTCCGCACGGAACGCGAGGGCGTCGGGCGAGGCGGCGGACACGAAACGAACCGACCGGAGTGTCCGGTTGCCCTCACCGAAGCGCGCCAGGACACCGGTTCGCAGGTCGAGCACGCGGCGGTCACCCTGATGGCGGTGCCCGCCGGCGACACTCAGGCCGATCCAGTCGGGTCCCGCGAGCAGGTGCCCGTCGGTCGCGTAGACACCAGCGACGGCGAAGAGCGGAGTCGTGCCTGGCCCGTCTTCCTCTCTGGACGCTCGGGTTCCAGCCCAGCCGTTGCTCAGGGCACCCAAGGACTCCGCGACCCGCTCCTTGACCCGAGCCGATGGGAGCGGGACCACCCAGCGCGGATCGGTGTCTATCTGGGGCGCCCGGTGCCTGGCCCGGCGCTCGAGTTGCGCGTCGAGTTGGGTGGCGAAACGACCGGGACCTCCACCGAGGTATGCCACCGGGGGTGGCACACCGCCTGGCTCGACACCGACCGACATTGCCGGCGCTCGCTCCAGGTCGCATACGAGCATGAGCGCGTCACTGCCCGGCACGCCTCCGATCGTGCCGAACTCGTCACCGGCTATGAGCACCAGCTGTCCGGTGATCCCCCGCTCTTTCAGCCAGGCCGCTGCAAAGCGTGCCGAGTCGGACTTGTCGGTCAGTCCGATCTCGACATGCTTTACGTCGCTGGTGATCCGTGGCAAGGCGAGCCCTGCCGTGCGAGCCGCGTCGGCCGCCAGGGCTATCACGTCGGCCAGATCTCCGATATCTGCCTCAGCCAGCCGGGACTTCACTGCCTCGTAGAGAGCGGCAATATCCGCCTTCTTGGGGTCCGCCCACTCTGCAATCGGGATCAGGTCGATCTTGCGCCGGTTCAGCCGGCTCGACACCACGGTCGCCTCCAGACCCCGGGCTTGGAGAACCTTGATGGTTCGCTCGGCGGCTTGGTCCAGGGCCACGTCCTCCTCCGCGGCCACAGCGCGCCGGTAGACGAGGGACGGCCCGGATCCGGTGACCTCGAAAACCTCGCTTCCCCGGTTGCAGCACAACTGCAAGCGCCCGGGGCCCGATGGCCGAGCCCGGAGCTGGCCGTCGACGTTGGCCACATGGGTTCCGCTGACGACAAAGATGTGCACCCCTGCCGCGCACAGCGATTCCACCCGGCGGCGCACCTCGCTGGCATCAGCCTGGCGGTCGGGTACCGCTGTGCCGTCCCAGTCGAAGATCAGCGCGTCGAAGGTCTCGTCCAGGCGACTGGGAACGTTCATCGGAGCACATCCTCCTAGCCGGCGACTCGAGCCCGGTAGGGGCGATGGTCACCGTGTATTTCGGGACGTTCGTCCCTTCCCGCCCTCCGCTGCTTCAGCGTACGGTCATCTCGGAGAGTCAGAGTGACGAGCACGACCAAGGAGCTAGAGACATGGACAGGGAAACCAGACACGAGTTGGATCGCCTCTTTCGGAGTTTCTCCGAAGCGCTCGCGGGGGTGCGTACCGCGGTTGACGAGGACGCCGAGCTAGCGGCTTGGCGGAAGGTTCAGATGACCGCGTGGGAGTTGCACGAAGTTCTTCCGGCTGCGGCGCAAGCCAGGAGCTGATCCGTCCCTTCGACGGTTGGGCTGACGCTGACCTCGCTGCACGATCGTCCGCCAGTCTTCGTTTTGGCGTGCTAACCCACGGTGGCGGGAGGCAAGCCGTCGCGCTGAGCGAAGAGAACCTCACCGGTGATAGGTCGGGCGAGATCGGAGAGATCTGCAGCGAGATGGATGATGAGATCGTCCACGGTGACCATACCGACGAACCGGCCCTCCCTGACGATGGGTAGGCGCCGCAGCGCGTGGGTGCGGAGCACTTGATAGACATCGTGCGCGTCGTCGTCGGCGTTGACCGTGACGACCGGTGCGGTCATCACCGCGTCGATGCGCGCATCGGGCGGAAGGCCCCGAGCCAAGCCCCGCCGCACCAGGTCCCGGTCGGTGACGATGCCGACCGGGCGGTCCGCGTCTACGACGATCAGCGCTCCGACCCCCGCCTTGTCCATTATCGAGGCCCCTTCGATGAGGGTTTGATCCGGTCGGACTGCGACCGCCGACCGTCGTACGAGATCCCAGATACGCATCTTGGGGCTCCTCTCAGAGAGGGTGGTGCTCGAAGTGCTGGACGGTGGCGTCGGTGCCGGGGAAGAGCAACGCCTCGTGTCCCGAGTCCTCCCAACGCACCAGGTAAGGAGGCCCCCCGTCGGCGCCGCGTACCTCCAAGACCTCGCAATCCCTGTCCGGTTCGCCGACGCGGTGGCCCTTGATGATTATCCGATCACCGACTGCTGTATACATGGTCTTCGTTCCTCCTATCGGGGCTATTCGTCAACTGGATCGTTTCCCGAGGCGGCGCCCGGTGACGAAGTCCGATCGGATCCGCACCAGTCTCCGACCGGGTTCTGCGACTCGCGGCGGGGGCAACCGCGAAGCGACTCGATCGGAACTCTCTGCCTGGGCGAGACCCCGTATCAGCACGCTCCAGGGAGGGTCGTCGTCAAAATCCTCGACCTCGAACGCGACGAACTCACCCACCAGGTTGTGGAACAACCCCTCCCCGACGCGGATCACCACGTCTGGGCCGTCGACGGCATAGTCGACGGGAAGCACCGTCGGAGCCTCCTCACCAGAGATTCCGAGATGCCCGGGCCGATGCCGCACCGCGCCAACCGCCAGCAGGCGGCGGCACTCGGTCGTCTCCAGGACGTCAGACCCTCGCTCATCGACCCAGGTGGGCCACATGGCCCGATCGTCGCGCTACGTGACCGTCTCCGATAGGGCCAAAGGTCAACTCGAAGCATGTGGCCGCCGTCCGCCAGGTGGCGCGCCTCTGAGAGGGCAGCGGCGTCTAATACCCCATAGGGGTATAGTGGCTAAGGAAGCTGAAAGGAGAGACCGATGCCGGAGACCATTACCTACCGGGTGCCGGGGATGACCTGCGACCACTGCAAGCGAGCCGTGGCCGGGGAGTTGGGTTCGGTGACCGGTGTGTCCGGGGTCGACGTGGACCTCGCCACCAAGGTGGTCACCGTGACCGGCGAGGGCCTCGACGACGAGGTGCTGCGCGCTGCGATCGAAGAGGCCGGCTACGAGGCGGCGTGATGACGATCGCCACTGACCATCAGGATGAGGCTGTTGCCCCAGAGCATGTGGAGCTCGCCATCGGAGGCATGACCTGTGCTTCGTGTGCGACGCGCATCGAGAAGCGGCTCAACAAGCTGGCCGGCGTCACTGCGACGGTCAACTTCGCCAGCGAGCATGCTGCGGTCGCCTTCGACCCCGCCCGGGTGAGTGTGGATGAGCTGATCGGGGCGGTGGAGGCGGCCGGTTACGAGGCAACCCTCCCCGAGGCGGTTACCGACGCGGACCCGGCCCGCCCCTACCGGCGCCGCCTGATGGTCGCCGTGGCGCTCAGCGTGCCCCTGGCGATCTTCGCCTGGGTAACGGCGGCGCGGCCACCGGACTGGGAGTGGGTCTCGCTCGCCATGGCAACCCCGGTGGTGTTCTACGCCGGCTGGCCGTTCCATCGGGCGGCGGTGGCCAACGCCCGCCACGGCGTAGCCACCATGGACACCCTCATCTCGATCGGCACCCTCGCCGCCTGGGTGTGGTCGACGGTGGTGCTGCTGGCTGGGATCACAGCCGGCGTGTACTTCGACACCGCCGGGGCGATCACCGCCTTGATCCTGCTCGGCCGCTACTTGGAGGCCCGGGCGAAGCGACGCTCGGGTGAAGCGATCCGAAAGCTTTTGGAGTTGGGCGCCAAGGAAGCCCGGGTGCTTCGTGACGGTGCCGAGGTCGTGGTCCCGATCGGACAGCTCGTGGTCGGCGACCGCTTCGTGGTCCGCCCAGGCGAGAAGGTAGCAACCGACGGGGTTGTGGTCTCGGGCTTCTCGGCCATCGACCAGTCGATGCTGACCGGCGAGTCGCTGCCTGTCGAGATCGGCCCCGGCGACGCGGTGGCGGGCGCCACCGTGAACACCTCGGGTCGGCTGGTGGTCGAGGCCACCCGGGTGGGCTCCTCGACCGCCCTGGCCCAGATCACCCGGCTAGTGGCCGACGCCCAGGCGGGCAAGGCCCCGGTGCAGCGCCTGGCCGATCAGGTCTCGGCCATCTTCGTTCCCGTCGTCATCGCTGTCTCGGCGCTCACCCTGGCCGGATGGCTCCTCCTGGGTGCGGCGGCCACGACCTTCGCGTTCACTGCGGCGGTAGCCGTGATCGTGATCGCCTGCCCGTGCGCGCTGGGCTTGGCCACCCCGACCGCGCTGATGGTGGGCACGGGCCGGGGCGCCCAGCTGGGCATCGTGATCAAGGGCCCCGAAGTCCTCGAGCACACCCGCCAGATCACCACGATTGTCTTGGACAAGACCGGCACCCTCACCGAAGGCAAGATGGCGGTGTCGGCCCTGGTTCCAGCTGACGGGGTGGGCGAGGAGGAGCTGCTTCGCCTCGCGGCCGGGGCCGAGGATCCGAGCGAGCACCCCATCGCCCGTGCTATCGCAGCCCACGGCCGGGACCGCCTCGGCACCCTGCCCGCCGCGGAGGGGTTCTCGGCCCGAGCCGGACTGGGGATCGAGGCGGTCGTCGATGGCCACGCGGTGGTGATCGGGCGGCCCAGCCTGCTCGGCGACTGGGCCGTCCCCCTCTCAGATGACCTGGCGGCGGAGGCCGAGCGGCTGGAGTCCACAGGCTCGACCGTGGTGGGCGTCGCCGCCGACGGCAAGGCGCTGGGGATCCTGGCCGTGGCCGACCGGGTGAAGCCGACCAGCCGGCAGGCCATATCCGAGCTGCGAGCCCTGGGGCTCACCCCGGTGCTGCTCACCGGCGACAACGAACGAGCCGCCCGAACGGTCGCCGCCCAGGTCGGAATCGACCGGGTCCTCGCTGGGGTGCTACCCGGCGACAAGGTGGCCGAGGTCGCCCGCTTGCAGGCCGCCGGCGAGGTGGTCGCCATGGTCGGAGACGGTGTCAACGACGCCCCCGCCCTCGCCCAGGCCGACCTGGGCCTGGCCATCGGCACCGGCGCCGACGTCGCCATCGAAGCCTCCGATCTCACCTTGGTCTCGGGCGACCTGCGCGCCGCGGCGGACGCTATCCGCCTGTCGCGCCGCACCCTCACCACGATCAAAGCCAACCTCGTGTGGGCCTTCGGCTACAACGTGGCCGCCATCCCCCTTGCCGTCGCCGGCATCGTCAACCCCATCGTGGCCGCCGCGGCCATGGCCTTCTCCAGTGTCTTCGTCGTGTCCAACTCGCTGCGCCTGCGCCGGTTCTCCCCGTCCAAGGAGCAGGTGTGACCGCCGCCAGCGCGAAACACAGCGGCGAGCCCGTCGAGCCGGTCACGTACGGCTACGTGGCCGACAAGGAGGCGCTGATCAAGCGAATGCGCCGCATCCAGGGCCAAGCCCGGGGGATCGAGAAGATGATCGCCGAGGACCGCTACTGCATCGATATCCTCACCCAGATCGCCGCGGTCGACACTGCCCTCGAAGCGGTCGCCTTCAAGATCCTCGACGACCACGTCAACCACTGCGTCAAGGGGGCACTCGCCTCCGGCGACGAAGCCCTCGCGGCCGAGAAGAGCCGGGAGCTGCTCGAAGCCGTCCACCGCTTCGCCCGCACCCGGTGAAATGGTCCGGCGTCGGCGAACTCGACCGGCCAGCTGACCGGCCAACCCCAGGGCGCGCCGTCGGGTTAGGCGAATCGGGCTGTGACCGTCCTCGACGCGCTGGGGCACGCCCTGGATCGTCGTGGTGGGCCGGGACGGATTTGAACCGCCGTAGGCGTACGCCGGCAGATTTACAGTCTGCTTAGACGGTCCTCCGGTGTCCCCCGGTGACTAGAAAAGTGCTGGTCGAAGCGTTTTCGGTCCTTCGGCGACCCCCCGGGATTCTCGGCGTCTGCCCCATGGCTGCCCCATGGGCCTAGAAGGCGCCGTAACTCTGTAGCAGGCGCTTCGGCGTAACTGCTCGCCACTTGGGCAGGCCCGATGTCAGCATCGGAGCTTGATTATTCGCGACCGAGGCGAAGTCAGAGTCGCGCGTGACCAACACTGGATTCGCCCAAGCCCGCTCACCCATGGCAGCCAAGAGAAGACCGAAGATTCGCTGGTCTTCGTAATCAAGTCCATGCGCAACCGCCGCCGCCGCTGCGGGGTTCAACTCCTCGTAGTTGGGGTCAATCCCGTTGGCCAATGCCTGGTAGGTATCAACGGCGAGGTCTTCATCCCACCCGAGACCCCTTTGTTCGGGCGGTAGCCGCGAATCGTTCGGCTGGGTGAGTTTCAGCAAGACCAGGTCGTCCAACTTGGCGTCACCGTAAAGCGTGACGTGCGTATCGGGGGGTGGCCCGGCCACCAACGAACAGCACGCCAAGGCGGCTCCTTCCGTGGTGCGCGGTTCCCCAGCCCACGACGCCGGGAACGCGGCGCCCCGGCGAATCTCGCAGCAGGCAGAGATCAGGACGTTGGCGTCGAAGACAAGGACGACCGGATCAGCTAGGGGTGCCACGCGTGGTGGGATTCAGTCGCGTCGGCGCCGTGTGAAGGCTGGCGCCCGATTCGGCGACTCAACCTTCCACCGCGGCAGCTCCTCGCAGGTCGACGGCAGATCAAAGCCATCATCCTCACCAAGCTCGAGGGCGCGCGCTATCACAGAAGCAACGGGCTGTGTGTTGGCCTTGTTCTGTGCCACGTCTAAGTCCTTCGGCTCCAAGAGGGCTCCGGTTGACATTGTACGCGCTACCGCCAGCTGTCGCTAGCTAAACATCGATAGCGTCTGATGTCTTTTCGTACCTCATGCCACCTTCCCGGACCTGATCGACCTGCGGTCCCGCTGCGTCGTCCCCGCCCATATCCCGTCAAGGTCCGGGCCCTGGTCGAGCGCCCACGCCAGGCAATCCTCGTGGGCGAGGCACGTCGCACAGACCGCCTTGGCCCTGGCGCCGGCGTTCGGTCCCTTTCCGCCCGGGAACCACGTGATGCTCTCCGGGGCCTCTTTGCACAGAGCATCGGCGTGCCACCTCGGCGGCCCGGTGTCGAGCAGGTCGAGCAGGTCACCGTAGAACCCGAGTTCGTCGGTGTCGTGTTCGGGCCGGAAGGTGGCAGGCAACGCTCTTTACTGACCGTCGCGCATCTGGCGGGCCCTGACGGCGGACACCCCGAGCATCTCCCCTATCCGGGCGAGAGTCGCACCGAGGCGAAGGGCCTCGCGGATGGCGGCCGCCCGCTTCTCTATCAACTCCCGGCGATGCGCCTCCCAGGCTTTCAGGTCGGCGTCGATCTCCAAGACACGGCCTAACGCCTCGTCGAGCCCGGGCTGGGGCTCGCGTGGCTGGAACGGCATCGCCGGGACCGTAGCGGCCCGCTTAAGAGAAATCTTGTCTTTCACCTTGACCGGTGCCATAAGGCAAGATTACCCTAACTTCATTGACAGAG
>DATLUM010000073.1 GCA_035533095.1 Acidimicrobiales bacterium
ATGTAGGGGACATTGGTCGAGAAGATATTGAGGCATTCCAAGCTGACCAGTTGACGAGGTTCAAACCAAACACAGCTGCACTACGTCACCGGACGCTCAAGGTCTTTTTCAACTGGCTGGTCACCGAGGAAGAAATCCCTCGTAGTCCAATGGTCAACGTCAAGCCTCAGACCTCCATGGGTGGAGCGTCGCTGACTGATCAATTCTGACGGGGCTTCGCCACCTCGTAGCGAAGCGGCCTGCGGTCGCCGAGCAGGCATGCCTGCCGGGCGCTCAACTCCTCGGCCAGCAGCTCGAGCGCCCGGGCGACCCGGGGTGAGTCGGGGCGTTCGAGCGTCACGGTGATCGAGCGCCGCTCGTAGGAGAAGCTGCCCCCGAGGCGCAGCAGGTGGCGCAGGATCGCCCGGTACTCGTCGGGGTCCTCCAGGTAGGCGTCGAAGTGCTCGGCCGTCCACGACTCGGCGTTGAAGGCGAGCAGCCGCAACACCATCTGCAGCCCCCTGCGCTCGAGGCGCAGCTTGGCCCGCTTGGCCTCGGGGTCGAGGTCGGTGGCCATGACCTTGGCCGGGATCCCCTTCAAGGCGCCGCGTGCGTCTGCGAGCGCTCGCTCCGCCTCCTCGACGCCACGCTTGCGCTCCCCGGCGGCGGCGGTCTTCTCCTCGGCGGAGAGCCCCCGGTCACACAACAGTTGCGCCATGGCGCGCTCGGCGGTTGCCAGGGCCTCCTCGGCTTGGGAGACCACGGCCTTGGCCTGTTTGCGTGCGGGGTTGTCGACCTTGCGGTCGTCAGAGACGATGTCCATGCCGTAGCTGGCGATCGAGTCGATGCCGTTGTGGGCCTCGGCGTACTTGAACAGGTTCTCGATCGTCCACCGGCTGCGCAGCCAGCACACGAGGGCGGCCCCCGAAGCGGTCATGTCGCTCGTCAGCACCTGGAGCACCGCGGCGCCGCGCTCGAAGAGCGTGAGCTGGCGGGCCTTGCCGTAGCCGGCGATGTGGACCACCTCGTCTGCGACGCGCACCACCACGCGCCGGTCGCCTCGCGTGCACCAGCTGCGCTTCACCGGGGCGGTGACCGCGGCGAGCTTGCCCCGCCGGTAGGTGACCCAGTCCATGCCCGCCGCCCGGCACGCCTTGAAGGCGACCGGGTAGGAGCCGCCCCGGTCGAAGCCGACCATGATGGGCTTGCCCGCACCGACCACCTCGCGCAGCTGGCCGAGGACGCTGGGCATGGTGGAAGAGAGCCCCGAGGGCTCCCCCGAGGCGAACACCACCGCCCGGCCCCGGTCGTCGGACACCACGGTGTCGTCGCGGCCCGGTTGGGCGTGGCGGCGCTTGGTGTTCCAGCCCTTGGCCACCGGAGCGGCCCCGGCGTAGGCGACGAAGTGGTCGTCGACGTAGTACACCCACGAGAGCGGTGGGTCGGCCTCGAGCATGCGAGCGGCGAAGGCCCGCTGCAGCGCCAAGGGGTCCGAGCCGTCGGCCAGGGCGCACAACCGCGCCCGCAGGGTCAACATCTCGGGGATGGCGTCGACGCCGACCAGTGCGCCGGCGTCGGCCCGGCGCAGGTGCTTTGTGCCCTCGACGGTGTCGGTGCCGAGGGCGAAGCCGAAGAGGGCGGTGGCGAGCACCGACAGGTCGTCGTAGCGGCGGGCGGGGCCGCCGGTGAGCGTCGAGAAGATCTCGGCGGCGCCCACCATGTCGAGGTACGGGTACAACAGAGCCGCCCCGGCGTAGCGCGAGGGGCGGTCGCCGGTGGCGATGCGGGCGAGGCCCGGCACGAACCCGTCGCCCGCTGGCGTCTCGCGCACGGGATCGACCGGTGCGCTCTGCGACGCTGCGCTCGTCGTGCGTGCGTCGTCTGCGGGTGCGTCGTCGACCGCAGTGCGCTCGGCGCGTCCACCTGCGTCGTCGGCGACGGCCACGTGGTCGACCGCTGCGTCGTCGACCGCTGCGTCGTCGACCGCTGTGTCCTCGGCGTGCTCGTTCGCTCGGGTCGCAACCGGTGCCTCGGCGTCCCCCGATCCGGGATCGGGCCCAGGCTCGCCGTCGCCTTCGCCAGCGGGTGCGACGCCATCTCCGACGAGCGGCTCTTGCACACCGACCGGACCGTGCTTGGCGAGGGTCTCGCGGATAAC
>DATLUM010000074.1 GCA_035533095.1 Acidimicrobiales bacterium
TCACGGTGCCGCCGCTACCGCCTCGTGTAGAGCGGGGGCGAACTGGGCGAGTAGCGAGGCGGGGCCGCTGAGGTCGGCGCCGTCGGGTCCGTTGAGGTAGCCGGCGCCGGATCCGGGGACGCCCCGGTGGCCGTACTGCCACACGACCTGACTGGTGCGCGGGTCGACGACGATGACCCGATCGTTGTGGTCGTCGGTCGCCAGGACGTCGCCGTTAGGCAGCGGGAGGGCAAGCGACGGGTGGTTCAGCTCGGCGGCACCGGTCGGGCGGTAGCGCCACAGGGTGCGGCCGGACCGGTCGAACATGACGATCTGCCCCGGCGTGGAGTAGTCCACCGTCAGGTAGGTGCCCGGGGTCACCTCGTTGGTGTCGGACGGGTAGGCGACCTGGGGCGGGTGAACCGACCACAAGATGGACCCGCCGAGCGTCATCTCGTCGACCCAGTCGCCGTTGATCTCGGTGACGAGCAGGTTGGCGTCGCGAAGCGGGAACGCGCCGTTCGGCGACCCGAACGAGATCGGCGGATTGTGCCGGCAGACCCCGGTTGTGCCATAGATGTGCGCCGGGACGTGGGTTCCGGCCGCGATGCGCAGGATCCGGCAGTTCTTGATGTCGGCGGTCAGGATGCTGCCGTCGGGCAACAACAGCGCGTCGTCTGGGTTATCAAGCCGGTTCGGACCGGAACCGGGCACGCCCGGCTGGCCGTAGCGGTAGGTGATCGTCCGGCTCGCGACGTCGATCAAGGAGACCGCAAAGTCTTCCTCTTGGGTCGCAATGATCGTCTTGCCGTCGGCGGAGAAGAACGTGTCGTCGGGCACCTTGAAAGTCTGGCCGGCGGGAAGGTCGCCGGGCCGCGGGAACTGCCAGATCACCTGCCCGGTCGGCTCGATCAGCACCGCCCGGTTGTTGCCCTCGTCGGCGACCAAGATCGGGCCGGGCAACACCGAGGGATCCGAACCGGGCGCGAGGTAGCCGGGTCCCGACGGCACGGCTGCAGCGCTCGGGGCCGACGCTCGTCTGGGCGGCACCGAGGGATCCGAACCGGGTGCGAGGTAGCCCAGTCCCAACGGCACGGCCGCAGCGCTCGGGGCCAACGTTCGTCGGGGCGGCGCCGAGGGCGTCCCGGCCGACGGCGACGAGATGAGCGTCGGGAAGGCGCTGGAACTGTTGGTGGCCGCCGCGCCCTGATGTGGCGTACCGCCGTGGCATGCGGTCACGACGGACGCGGCAGCGACGATCGAGACGGTGACGCGAGCGCGCCGAGTCGCCCGCAGGCGGGGAGAAGACGGCATGGTGACCATCGTGTCGGCGCCGGGGTCCTGGTCTCTGGTCCGACCGACCCGCATCGCAAGGACCAAGGTCCCGCAGACCGACGATTTCCTGGCATGACGGCGGTCGTGCGGGTTCGCGCCAGGAACGGCGTGGCTCCTCGGCTCGGATCCGCTACCCAACAGGTGCCGGATCCGGCGGCCAGGTCCCAGGCAGGTCACAGCCCGCCCGATTGGGGCGTGCCCACGACTCGTTCCCCCACTGGTCGACCGATCTGATGACCGGAACGAGACCCGGTTGGCGTGAGCCAAACCGTCAGGCACCGCGCTCGGCCCGGTATTCGAAGCCTTGTGCCGACCGAGGGCCTCACGCGGTCGCGTGTCGGAAAGCAGGGTGTGCCGGCGGCGGGCCTGGGACTTTGTGCCCTTTGCGCGTTGGCCGCCGACGCCCATCCTTGCGGCCATGATCAGCGTGAAGGACCACACTCCCGACGGTGTCCTTGTCGTCGCTGCGGCGGTGACCGCGGTGGCGACGTACGCACTGGTCGTTTTGGGTAGCACCGTGCGCGTGACCGACTCCGGGATGGGCTGCCCGGATTGGCCGCTGTGCAACGGCCGGGTCGGGCCGGCGGGCGGCTCCCACGCGCTTTGGGAACAGTCGCACCGGTATGTGGTCGTGTTGGTTACGGTGCTGGTTCTCGCGACGGCAGCCCTGGCCTGGCGCCGCCGGGTGCGGCAGCCACAGGTGGCTCGGTTGCTCGCGGTGGCTGTCGCAACGCTGATCGCCCAGGCGGTGCTCGGCGCGATCACGGTGTGGACGCACAACGCCCCGGTGACGGTCGGGTTGCATCTCGCCTTCGGGATGATCCTCCTCGCCCTCGTCGTCGCCGCGGCGGTCCGCTCAGCGTCGCCGCACCGCGTGACAGTGGTGGCGTGGCGCGACCGGCTGAGCTGGATAGCGATCGTCACGGTGTTCGCGGTGGTGGTCTCCGGGGCGGTTGTGACCAACGCGGATGCGGACACCGCATGTCCATCCTGGCCGCTTTGCAGCGGTCACGCGGCACGTCATCTGGTGGCCCTGCAGCTGGTTCACCGCGGAATCGTGGCCGTCGCGGTGGTGGTCCTTGCCGCCCTCAGCCTCCGCTGGTGGCGCCGTCGAGCGGATCGGGCGGACCGCTGGCTAGGTGTCGCGCTGCTGATCGTGCTGGGCGCTCAAGTGGCCGCCGGCGCCATGGTCGCGACGGGTGGCGCCACGGCGGCTGCCCAGGATCTGCACTTGGCGCTGGGGGCAGCGGTCTGGTGCGTGGTGGTCACGATGGCGGCTCGCGGTCGCGGCGTCGCGACCGGCGTCGACGCGTCGCCCCCGTCGCGGGCGCTGGCCGTGGCCGAGTAGGGGCGGTCGACCGGCTCAGATCCCGGGTGCCTACCGGGCGCGGAGGGCTGCGCAGGTCGTCCTGTCGGGAGGGTCGCGGGGCTGTTCGCCGGTGAGGTATCAGACGACGTCGTCGGCCGAGTAGTTGTCGCCGTCGAATACGGGCGTCCGGAGGAAGTCGAGGTCTTGGCCGAGCGTGACGAGTCCAGGGCCCGAGATAACCGTCGGGCCGGATCTGGGCGAGACCGACGGAGTGCGTCTACCACGAGGGACCCCGGCGCGGCGTCGAGAACCTCGAGCTCGCGACCCTGAGCTGAGCCCACTGGTCACGAGACCCGCCTGCGCGGCAGCATCGGACACGTTCCCCCAATCAAGTACAAGAAGATGAACCGACGCATCTTCGTCGCATGAGATTCCAGGATTCTGACTCGGCCTGGCACTGAACCTTTTCCAGGAAGGCCCGAACTCAGCGCTATCGAGGTAACCCATCCGTAGTGCAGGTCAAGGAGTCAACTCAACGCTGGGTAGTCCCCAATGGATCCGTGAGGGTGGCGTTGTGGGCTTGGTTGCCGGTGAGGTATCGGACGACGTCACCGGCGGTGTAGTCGTCGTGGTCGAATGGCAAGGCTCGGAGAAAGCTGAGGTCCTGGCCGAGGGTGACGAGTGCGGGCTCGAGGTAGCCGTCGGGATGGGATTGGGCCAGACCGACGGTCGCGGTGAGCCCGTTGCACAGGCAGCGGCGGCCGACGGTCTCCTCGCGGGCACCACCCTTGGCGACGTAAGCGTCGACCGGTTCTGACGGACACCGGTAGCCGACCTTTCCTTGGGGTGTGAGGTAAGGGGTGCGCAGGTAACCGAGATCGCAGATGCGTTGCCGCGCCGAATAGACCATTTCGGTGGCGATGGTGCCGGCCAGCTCGGCGACCTTGAACGGGAAGCCGGTCGGTGAGGCAGCTGGGTCGTTGCGGACGACCAGTTGCCCGGCGCGAGCTTCGGCAAGGGCGGCCTGTCGCACCTGCGGGGCGATGCCCGAGTCGCGACACAGCGCGAACACGGAACCGACTTGGACGCCAACGGCACCGGCGGCTTGCGCGGCGCACAGCTGGTCGGGGCCGGCGTGGCCACCGGCGAGCCAGAACGGCAACCCCAGCTGCCGTAACTTCGCCAGGTCGGGCTCGTCGCGCGGGCCATAGACAGGTTGACCGGTTTCGTCGAGCTGTGACGGGCCGCGTGGCCTCGCGCTGTGACCACCGGCGACGGGCGTCTCGATGACGAGGCCGTCGGGGCGGGTTAGTTCGTCGCGGGCCAGGTAGGCGGCTAACACGTGGGAGGAGACGATCGCGAGGAAGCGCGGCCTGCGCAGGATCGGTGCGACGCCGAACACCTCCCGCGGATCGAGTCGCACGGAGAAGGCCGCACCGGCCGGCGCACCGTCGACGTTGACACCGATCTCGCCGGGTCGCCCCGCGGCGAACGATCCGAGCAGCTGCGGGATTCCCGCTGGCACGCCGGCGCCCATCAACACGTAGTCGACGCCGGCCAGCATCGCTCCGTAGACGGCGGCTGGGGTGGCGAGCTGGATCTTCTCCAGGTAGTTGACGCCGACCCACCCGTCATGGCCGCGCTTGGCCAAGAAGACCTCAGCGAAGTTCGCCGCGACCAGGAGTTCGTCGCGGGTCCGGTTGGGGCGTAGACCCAGCCGTGGTACGGGCCGAAACGACTGCCCGGCCCCCGATCCGTCGACCCGGTAGTAGCGCCCGATGATGCGCTCGGCGACGTCGGGGAAAGGAAAGGCACCCAACGCCTCACGCAGGTGACCGCCGCGGTCGCCGGTCTGAAGCCGGCGCGCGAGCACCGCGTCCAGCGCGGTGCCGGACACCACGCCGAGCCCGCCGGCCCTGGCGACGGCCCCGGCCAGCCGCCAGTCGGACACCCCCACACCCATGCCGCCTTGGATGATCGCCGGGTCGGCTGTCATCCGCGACCACGCAACAGCTGGTGCCAGTAGAACCACGGCAGGCCGTATCTCTTGAGCAGCCACATGTCGTAACGCTCTTCGGTGGTGTCGATGAGCGGGAACGAGGGCCGGTGCGCGAGCGTGTAGTCGAACTCGGCCAGCAACATTTTGTTGCGCGCGGTAGTGAATGGGCACGCGGCGTACCCGTCGTAGGCTGCCGGCAGCGGCTGCCCCTGCAGCGATGCGATCAGGTTCGCGACAACGACGGGAGCTTGCCGCCGGATCGCCGCACCTGTCTTGGAGTTCGGGGTGTTGCCTGCGTCGCCGAGTGCGAAAACCGCGGGGTGACGCACATGCTGAAGAGTGTGCTTGTCGATCTCGACATAGCC
>DATLUM010000075.1 GCA_035533095.1 Acidimicrobiales bacterium
AGTCGAGCAGGTGCGAAAGCAGGGCATAGTGATCCGGCGGTTGCGTGTGGAAGCGCCGTCGCTCAACGGATAAAAGGTACCCCGGGGATAACAGGCTCATCTTCCCCAAGAGTCCATATCGACGGGAAGGTTTGGCACCTCGATGTCGGCTCGTCGCATCCTGGGGCTGAAGTAGGTCCCAAGGGTTGGGCTGTTCGCCCATTAAAGCGGTACGCGAGCTGGGTTTAGAACGTCGTGAGACAGTTCGGTCCCTATCCGGTGCAGCCGTAGGAAACCTGAGGAAGGCTGTCCCTAGTACGAGAGGACCGGGACGGACGCAGCTCTCGTGTGCCAGTTGTCCTGCCAAGGGCACGGCTGGTTGGCGACCTGCGGAAGGGATAAGCGCTGAAAGCATCTAAGTGCGAAGCTCGTTCCAAGATTAGATTTCCCACTGGGTCAACCAGGTAAGGCCCGTGGTAGACGACCACGTTGATAGGCCGGAGGTGTAAGCACAGCAATGTGTTCAGCCGACCGGTACTAATCGGCCGAGGGCTTGGGAACATTTTTGTTCGTGCTCGCTATGGAACGCTCAAAGGACCGGGCCTATACGGCCCGCCATGAGCACGTTTTCCGGTGGCCATAGCGGCGGAGTCACACCCGTTCCCATCCCGAACACGGCAGTTAAGCCCGCCAGCGCCGATGGTACTTGGGGGGTTTCCCCCTGGGAGAGTAGGACGTCGCCGGAATAATCGTGAGAAGAAGCCCCGCATCGGTATCGGTGCGGGGCTTCTTCGCGTCCGGACCCCAGCCGCTCTAGCTCAACTCGGGGGTCATCGAGTGCGCCAGCCATCTCACCCACAGCCCGTGCGAGTGCATGTAGCCGAGGCAGTACGAGTCGACGTGCTCGCCATCGAAAACGGCCAGTCCCAGGACGCTCGGGATGTCGCCGCCGTCAGGAGGTGGTTCTGACGGTTGGAAGAGGTCGCTCACGCCCGGTGTGTCACAGCAGACCCACGCAACCGGACCGTCGTGGCCGGCCTCGTGCAGAACGCGCTCGAACGCCCGGCGGTCATCGGCCGCCAGATAGCTGAGCGACCAGGACGTCACCACGGCAACCGGACCCTGCCGCACGCTGTCGATGACGCGCGGCAGGTCGACGGCCATGTCGCCCTTCACCATGGGAGGCGGCCGCTCCGAAGCGAGCCGCATAGCAGCGGCTGCACGCTCGTGCCGCCCGGTTCCCGGCCAGATGCAGCGCTGAGAGAGGATGGTCGGCGCCGCCCAGCACCAGGAACTGGACGGCAGCCATGAGCATGTTGGGATCGTGGGAGTGGAGTGGTTGGCGCCGCAGGAATCCCAGCACCTGCGCCGAGCCTGATACCGCCTGTGCGAGCGCGGCATTCAGAGGGGAATACGAGCCGTAAATCTTGAGGGCATATTCACTCCAAACCCTCGCGAGTTCGTCCGGTTCGGGGGGCGCCGGGGCAGAGGTCATGTGGCCCCTTCCACGGTTGGCATGACCACCAAAATGAGGCAACTGCAAGGCCCCGTCAAGCTTGATCTGCGGTCAACGCAGCTCGCCCAGCCGGTATCCTCGAAACTCTTATGCCTGAAAGCGGTCGACCGCGACGCAGTACCGGCGGGCGCCCGACCGGCAAATCCTCCGGTGCACCTCGGGGGCGGCGTACCGGATCTCAGGGAGCACCCCACAGTGACGGGACCAGGGAGGGTCGTTCGCAGGGCGCCGGCTCCCGCAGCGCCGGCTCCCGCAGCGCCGGCTTGCCACGCACCCCTCGAGGAGGCCCGACCTCGTCGCAGGGACGCAGCGGCCAGAGCCGTGGTACCAACCCCTCCCGCGGCACCGGGCAGAGCCGCGACACCAACCCCTCCCGCGGCACCAGCCACGAACGCCGGGCGGGCGCGCCACGAGCGGGTGATTCCCAGCGCGGTGGCCCCCGGCGCACAGGCGAGTCCCGGTACGACGCCGGCCGATCGGGTGGTCGAACCAGGTCCGGCGACGAGGCGCCCCGCCCGCGCCGCCCGGCGAGGGACGGAGCCCCGAGCGACCGCCGGTCCGATTGGGATCGCGGCGACTCACCGAAGAGGACCGGGTCCCCGAGGGGCCGGCGTGAGGAAGACAGCGGCCGAAGAGAACCGGACCGACGAGAACCAGGCCGACGAGAGCAGGGATCGAGCAGCGGCGCCGGCGGATACGGCCAGCGTCGCGGAGCCGGTCGAGACTCCTGGAACGACAGCGGGGAGCGCGGCAGCGGCTCTGGCGGATACGGCCAGCATCGCGGAGCCGGTCGAGAGTCCTGGAACGACAGCGGCGACCGTCGCAGCGGCGCCGGCGCGCGGCGCGGAGCCCCGCGAGACACCGGTGACGACCGGAGGGACCGCCGGCCGGGCGCGGGCGACTCCCGCCGGCGAACCGGTCAGCCCGAACCCGCTCCGCGCTCCTGGGGCAGCGTGGCTCGCCGGGGTGCAAGAGAGCTGGGGGAGAGCGCTGGAGGCCCCAGCGCGTCCGAGGTTTGGCGTCAGGCCGTGGCCCGGGCCGAGGGAAGGGACGGAGGGGGAGACCGCCCGGTATCGACGGGACGCCAAGCAGAACCCTGGGAGCCGGAAGAGGTATGGATCTCCGAGCCCGTCGAGGAGACGCCGCACCATCAGCAGGCGCTGCGAGCGGAGCCGGGACGCCAGCGGGACCTCGCTACCGGACGCGAGGGCGTCGCTGCCCCGGGCGGCCGCCGGCGGACCGTTCCACGCCAGGTGGTCGACGAGCTCTCGTCGTCAGCGGGCCCCCTTCGCGGTGCGAAGCTCGCAACTCGCATCGCGGACGCGTCGTACGCGTTCGAGCGCGAGCGCTACCAGGAGGCTCGGCGGATCCTTAGAGCGCTCATCGAAGAGGCGCCGAACTCGCCGGCGGCGCGCGAGCTGAATGGGCTCGTCCTGTACCGAACAGGGCAGTGGTCCGCTGCGGCGAAGGAGTTCGAGCGGTACAGGGAACTGTCGGGTTCCTACGACCAGCACCCCGTCCTGGCGGACTGTTACCGCGCGATGCGGAGGTACGACGACGCGGAGGCGCTGTGGCAGGACCTCCGCGAGGCCTCACCGAGTGGCGACCTGGTGGCAGAGGGCCGGATCGTCGCCGCGGGTTGCCGCGCGGATCAGGGCGACCTCGGCGGAGGCATCGCGCTGCTGGAGAAGGCACTGCGGCGTGTGAACCACCCGCAGGAGCGCCACCTGAGGCAGTGGTACGCCCTCGCCGACCTCTACGAGCGCGCAGGCGACCTGCCGCGTGCAAGAGATCTCTTCAACAGGGTGGCATCCGCGGATCCGGAGTCGTTCGACGTAAGGGCCCGCGTGCGGGCTCTGCGCTGAGCAAGCAGCCGCCACGGCGCCGCCGGCCGGCACACCCGGATCCCGTCACACCCCACCCGTAAGATTCTCCTCGGCCCTTGTGGCTCCTATCGCGGGCGCATCGACGCCGGCCCCGACACGCGGGCCCTAACCGAGGGTCCGCTCCGAGCCGCTCGGCCCGAGCGGTCTGGAGGGTGACGATGCTGAATCTGGTGGTACTCGAAGGAGTGCTGGCGCGTCCGGCTCAAGACGTGGAGTTGCCGTCCGGCAGCCGGCTGATCTCGCTGGAGGTGACGGTCCGCCGGGACGAGGGCCCGGCTGAGCCCGTCCCGGTCGCCTGGTTCGACGCCCCCGCGTGGGCGACGTCTCTCGACGCCGGTATTCCGGTCGTCGTGGTGGGACGGGTCCGCCGGCGTTTCTTCAGGTCAGGGGGCGCGACCCAGAGCCGAACGGAGGTGGTCGCCGCCCGGGTGGTGCGCTCGACCGCCGCTGCGAAGGTCCGGGCGGCGCTGGAGGAGGCGTCCGCGGCCCTGTCGGTGGCCGGCAGGGCGATCAACCAGGTGAAGGCGGGATAGCGGCCGCCGGGTGCTGGGCGCCCCGGGCCGCCGCCACCTCTTCCAAGAGCGCGGCGACACCGTCCTCGCCGTTGTGCGGGAGCACCCGGTGCGCCACGGCGAGGACCTCCGGGATCGCATTGGCAGGTGCCATGGCGACGCCTGCCCAGGCGAGAAAGGAAAGGTCGTTGTGGTTGTCGCCGACCGCGACCACCTCGCTCAGGTGGACGTCGAGACGTTCGCACAGCCTCTCGAGCGCGTATGCCTTCGACACCCCGGGCGCACCGATGTCAACCCAGTCGAGCCCGGAGGTCGTGACGTGCCCGATCTCACCGACGCGCTCCTCGAGCAATCGGATCAAGCCCAGGGCGTCGGTGTCCGGCGCACGGGCGATGAGTTTGATGCACCCTGCCGTGACGGCCGAGCGAATGTCGGCGGTCTCCTCCATTTTCTCGTCCCAGTCGACCGGCGATGCGAAGAACCCCGGCTCGTAGGAGAAGCATTCGAGGTCGTCGCACGCGAGGACTATCCCCGGTATGCGTCCACGAATCAGGTCCACGAGGCCCATCGCGATCTCACCGGCCAGCGGCTCTACCTCGACGACAGCTCGACGGTCGATGTCCACCAGGGCAGCGCCGTTGGCGCAGATCCCGAAAGGTCCGAGACCCGCCTGCTCGGCCAGATCCCACAGGGCCTGTGGAGGCCGTCCCGTGACGGGGACAACCACGACGCCGGCCTCTCGCGCCGCCCTCACCGCTTCGCGAGCCCTTGGAGTGACCCCGCCCGATGGGCTCAGCAGGGTCCCGTCGAGGTCGGTCGCTACCAGCCGCACCGACGACAGATGGGGCAGCGGCTCCAACTCTGCTCCCACGAGAACCAGCGTACCTGCGAGGCGCGTAGGCTCGGTGTCCATGGACGTGCAGAAGCTCCTGGGTGACGAAGCCGAAAGCCTGCTCAGCTACGAGTGCAAGGGCATACAGCGGGAGGACCTGGTCCTGCCCGGGCCGGATGCCATCGACAACGTGATGAGCTGGTCGGACCGGCCAATACCGGTTCTGCGCAATCTCTCGTCGGTGTACAACCACGGTCGACTCTCCGGGACCGGCTACATCTCGATCCTCCCCGTCGACCAGGGGATCGAACACTCCGGCGCGGCGTCGTTTGCCCGCAACCCCGCCTACTTCGATCCCAAGAACCTCGTGGAGCTCGCTATCGAAGGCGGGTGCAACGCGTTCGCGACCACCCTGGGCGTCCTCGGCATCGTCGGCCGGCGCTACGCCCACAAGATCCCTTTTATCGCCAAGCTCAACCACAACGAGCTGCTGACCTACCCCAGCCAGTACGACCAGATCATGTTCGGCTCTCCAAGGGAGGCGTACGACCTCGGCGCGGTGGGGGTGGGGGCCACCGTCTACTACGGCTCAGAGCACGCCACGCGGCAGATCCAGGAGGTTTCGGAAGCGTTCCAGGAGGCGCACGAGCTAGGGATGTTCACAGTGCTCTGGTGCTACCTGCGCAACAGCGCGTTCAAAAAGGACGGCGTCGACTACTCGCTGGCTGCGGACCTCACCGGCCAGGCCAATCACCTGGGCGTCACGATCGAGGCGGACATCATCAAGCAGAAGCAGGCGGAGAACAACGGCGGCTACAACGCCATCGGGTTCGGCCGCACCGACCCGCTCGTCTACGACCAGTTGACGACGGACAACCCGATCGACCTCACCCGCTGGCAGGTCGTGAACTGCTACATGGGCCGTGTTCCGCTGATCAACAGCGGCGGCGAGTCGAAGGGCGACACCGACCTCGCCCAGGCGGTGCGCACGGCCGTCATCAACAAGAGGGCCGGGGGAGCCGGGCTCATCTCCGGTCGCAAGGCCTTCCAGCGCCCCACTCCCGACGGGGTAGCGCTGTTGCACTCCATCCAGGACGTCTACCTCGACTCCTCGATCACCGTCGCCTGACCCCGGCCGGGCTCCCGAACGCGGCCCAACCCGTTTCCCTACCCAGGGGTAACCTGAGTTCAACCGGAAGTAGGCCGTAGACTCCTTCTTGGTTTTTCACATCTCGGAGAAGGAACTCGAATGGCAGATACCGCTGCGCGTGAACGCCCGGTTGTCGACCTCGACCGGGCGGTCATCCGCTTCGCCGGGGACAGCGGCGACGGCATGCAGCTCACGGGCGACAGGTTCACCGCCTCGTCGGCAATTTTCGGCAACGACCTGTCCACGCTGCCGGACTTCCCCGCGGAGATCAGGGCCCCCGCCGGCACGCTCGCGGGTGTATCCGCGTTCCAGGTCCACATCTCCGACCACGACATCCTCACGCCGGGTGACCACCCGAGTGTTCTGGTGGCGATGAACCCGGCGGCGCTCAAGACGAATCTCGCCGACGTGACCGCCACCGGCACGATCATCGTCAACAGCGACGAGTTCAACGACCGCAACCTCGCCAAAGCGGGGTACGCCGACAATCCGCTCAGGGACGGCAGCCTGGACTCGTACACGGTGTACGAGGTTCCGATGACCGACCTGACCAAGAAGGCTGCGGAACCTTCGGGCGCCAAGCCACGCGACGCCGAGCGGTCGAAGAACTTCTTCGCGCTCGGCCTGATCAGCTGGTTGTACTCGCGACCGGTGGACTCGACGCTCCAGTGGATCCAGGACCGTTTCGGCAAGACGCCGATGGTGGCCGAGGCCAACACCCTCGCGTTCAAAGCGGGCTGGAACTTTGGTGAGACCGCGGAGCTGTTTCCCAACACCTATGAGGTCAAGCCGGCGACCCTGGATCCGGGCACCTACACGAACATCTCCGGCAACACTGCGCTGGCCTGGGGACTCATAGCAGCCGGTCAGCTGGCGAAACTGCCCCTGTTCCTTGGCAGCTACCCGATCACGCCCGCCTCGGATGTCCTTCACGAGCTGTCCAAGCACAAGAACTTCGGGATCCGGACCTTCCAGGCCGAAGACGAGATCGCTGGTGTCGGTGCAGCTCTGGGTGCTTCGTACGCGGGGTCGCTCGGTATCACCACGACGAGCGGTCCGGGCGTCGACTTGAAGGCCGAGACCATCGGGCTGGCTGTGAACCTGGAGCTGCCGCTCCTGGTGATCGACATCCAGCGAGGCGGCCCTTCCACCGGGTTGCCCACCAAGACAGAGCAGGCCGACCTGCTGCAGGCGATGTTCGGGCGTCACGGCGAAGCGCCGGTCCCCATCGTTGCCCCGGCTACGCCCGGCGAGTGCTTCCACATGGCTATCGAGGCCGCCCGCATAGCGATCAAGTACCGCACTCCCGTCTTCCTTCTCTCCGACGGGTACCTCGCCAACGGAGCCGAACCATGGCGCCTACCCGACGTCGATGCGTTGCCGGACATCAGCTCCACGTTCGCCACGCAGCCGAACCATGTAGCGGAGGACGGCACGGAGGAGTTCTGGCCCTACCTGCGCGACGCAGAGACGCTCGCTCGGCCGTGGGCGATCCCGGGAACTCCCGGACTGGTCCATCGCATCGGAGGCCTCGAGAAGGCTGACGGGTCTGGGGCCGTCTCCTACGATCCGTCCAACCATGAGCTCATGACGAAGCTGCGCGCGGCGAAGGTGGCGGGTATCGCCTCAGATATCGCGCCGGCCGAGGTCGACGACCCCGACGGCGCTGCGGAGGTGCTGGTCGTCGGTTGGGGCTCCACCTACGGGGCCATCCAGGCTGGCATCAGACGGGTACGTGCGCAGGGCCGGGGGGTCGCCCACCTGCACATCCGCCACCTGAACCCGTTCCCAGCGAATCTTGGCGAGATTCTCCGCTCGTACCCGAAGATCCTCGTACCCGAGATGAACCTCGGCCAGCTGGTGAAGCTACTGCGAGCCGACTTCCTCGTGGACGCTCGGGGCGTGAACAAGATGATGGGCAAGCCATTCAGGGCCGAAGAGATCGAGAAGGCTGTGCTCGACCTCATCCTCGACCGCAGCTAGAGGTCGGGTAAAGGTCAAGCACAGGTATAGGAGCGATTGACAGAGATGACAGACGTAGCGGTGCCGGTGACGACGAAGAAGGACTGGACCAGTGACCAGGAGGTGCGCTGGTGCCCAGGCTGCGGTGATTACTCGATCCTGACCGCGGTGCAGATGTTGATGCCGGAGCTCGGCGTGAAGCGCGAGGACACGGTTTTCGTGTCGGGGATCGGGTGCAGCTCCCGGTTCCCCTATTACATGAACACGTACGGGATCCACTCGATCCACGGCCGCGCACCTGCGATCGCCACCGGGGTCGCGGTCAGCCGCCCCGATCTCCACGTCTGGGTGATCACCGGCGACGGAGACGCCCTGTCGATCGGAGGCAATCACCTCCTGCACGCCCTGCGGCGCAACGTCAACCTGACGATCATCTTGTTCAACAACCAGATCTACGGCCTGACGAAGGGGCAGTACTCGCCGACGTCGGAGACGGGAAAGGTGACCAAGTCGACGCCTTTCGGGTCGCTCGACCACCCGTACAACCCGATCTCCCTCGCGCTGGGGGCCGAGGCGTCGTTCGTTGCCCGCACGCACGACATGGACCGCAAGCACATGATGGAAACCTTCCGTCGCGCGTACGAGCACCAAGGGGCCTCTCTGGTCGAGGTGTACCAGAACTGCAACGTCTTCAACGACGGTGCCTTCGAGCAGATCACCTCCAAGGACGCGAGGCCGAAGATGCTGATCCCGCTCCAACACGGCGAGCCTGTGCGGTTCGGCCCCGAGGGTGAGCACGGTGTCGTGATGGAGGACGGCGTCGCAAAGATCGTCGAGGTGGCCGAGGTCGGAGTGGACCGGCTCCTGGTTCACGACGAGAGGCGGGAGGACCCGAGCCTGGCGTTCGCTTTGTCGAGGCTGTCCAGCGGACCGACGATGCCCACCCCGATCGGCGTGTTCCGCGCCTTCGATCGGCCTCATTACGGCGCTCTTGTCGGCCAGCAGTTGGTCGCAGCCGCGGAGAGCAAGGGACCCGGTGACCTCACCAAGCTGCTTGCGTCGGGGTCGACCTGGACCGTGGGCTGACCTGACTGAGTATCCCGGAAAAGACCTCGCCTCTCCGGGAAGCCCCGGATGCCCGCACGTGACCAACTAGTGGTCGAGGCGAAGCTATGGTCGTCCGATGGCACCGACTCGATCGACCGGGGCCCGGCGGCTGGGGTCAGGACCACTAGTCATCGACGACGCGGCTGGGTCCGGCGGAACCGCTAGGGCGCTCGCCGATGACGTCGCTGATGGTCTGGGGAGTCGTCCGCGCCGGATACCTCCGCGCTGGTTGTACGACGAGCGGGGTTCCCACCTCTTCGAGGAGATCACGCGCATACCCGAGTACTACCCGACAGCGGCCGAACGGGAGATCCTCCTCGCGTACTCCGCTGACATCGCTGAGCGCTGCGGTGCCGAAGCCCTCGTCGAGTTGGGTCCGGGCGCGTCGGACAAGACAATCGCGCTGATCGATGCGCTGGCCGAAGCGGGAACGCTGCGCTCCTATACCGGTGTGGACGTAGCGGGAGAGGCTCTGCGCGACTCGCTGGGATCGCTTTGCGAGCGGTTTCCCGACCTCGAGGTAACCGGCGTGGTCGGCGACTTCACTTGCGATCTCGACCGGGTGCCGACCGGTGACAACCGGCTCATCGTGTTCCTCGGCGGCACCGTCGGGAATCTCGGGCCTGCGGAACGTGCATCGTTTCTGTCAATGGTGGCGAAGAAGCTCTCTCCCGGCGAAGGTCTCTTGCTGGGCGTCGACCTCGTCAAGGACCCGGCAAGACTGCTCGCCGCGTACGACGACGCGGATGGGATCACGGCCGAGTTCGAGAAGAACGTGCTGGCGGTGGTCAACCGTTCTCTGGACGCAGACTTCGACCTCGACCGTTTCGAATACCAGGCGCGGTGGGACAGCGAGCTGCTCGAAGTGCGAATGTCTTTGCGATCTGTGGGTGCCCAGACCGTTTCGTTGGGCGCATTGGATATGCGCCTCGACTTGGACGACGGCGAGGAGATCCACACCGAGAGCAGCTACAAGTTCACCCGTGACGGGATCGCAGCGGAGCTCGAGCAGGCCGGTTTCGTGACGATGGGTTTGTGGACAGATCCCTGCGCGGACTTCGCCGTGGTCTTGGCGCAACGCGCTTCATCCACCGAACCCCTTGTCGGGATGCCGCAGCACGGCGGGGCAACGAAGCAGGCCGGAACGGTCGCGCCGCCCAGCCCTGACATCCACTCCTACCACGCCGTGCGCACGGCAACCGAGGCTCTTGCAGCGCCGCTGTCGCCCGAAGACCAGACAGTTCAGACCATGCCCGACGTGAGCCCGACCAAATGGCACCGCGCCCACGTCACCTGGTTCTTCGAGCAGTTCGTTCTCATGCCTCACCGTGACGGCTACCGTCCCGTGGACGAGAGGTACCTGTACCTCTGGAACTCGTACTACGAGGGAGCCGGGCCGCGGCACCCCCGCCCGGACAGAGGGCATATAAGTCGCCCGGGGGTCGGAGAAGTGACCGCTTATCGCGACACCGTCGACGAGGCGATGCACGACCTGCTCTGCAGGGAACCTTCGCCCGCCGTACTCCGCCTGATCGAGCTCGGGCTGCACCACGAGCAGCAGCATCAGGAGTTGTTGCTGATGGATATCAAGCACGTCCTCGGCACGAACCCGCTCAAGCCGGCCTACCGCCTCACGCGCCCACCGGCGGCGGCTCCTGCCGGTTCGCTCAGCTGGACTCGGCACGAAGGTGGCGTCGAAGAGATCGGCGTGAATTCCGGTGAGCACTTCGCTTTCGACAACGAGAGCCCGCGCCATCGCGTCTATCTCGATCCGTTCGAGATCGCGGATCGCCTCGTCACCGTCGGCGAATGGCTGGAGTTCGTCGACGACGGCGGGTACCAGCGACCCGAGCTGTGGCTGTCCGACGGCTGGGCTTGGCTGTCGAGCTCGCCCGGGGCGCCCAGGCAGGCACCTCTGTACTGGTGGTGCGAGGATGGCGTTTGGTGGGCTTACACCCTCTACGGGCCCGCGCCGATCGACCCGGCGCTGCCGGTGGTGCACGTCAGCTATTACGAAGCCGACGCGTTCGCCCGCTGGGCGGGAGCTCGCCTGCCGACCGAGGAGGAGTGGGAAGCCGTCGCGTCGCGCCAGGCGGAACCGTCCGCGCCGGCGATCGCCCTGCATCCGGACACCGCCGTCGAGAGCGGCATCACCCAGCTGTACGGCTCGGCGTGGCAGTGGACTTCGAGCGCCTACCTGCCCTATCCCGGATTCGAGCCGGCCGCGGGGGCCGTAGGGGAGTACAACGGGAAGTTCATGGTCGGCCAGCACGTGCTCAGAGGCGGTGCCGCCATCACGCCGCCAGGTCACACCCGGGTCACCTATCGCAACTTCTTCCCGCCGGCCGCTCAGTGGCCGATGACGGGAGTCCGCTTGGCGCGAAACTCCGATTAGCCCCCAACTCCATTAGCCCGTGCGTGGAAGGGCCGCCGCCGCGGGAGGACGGCGGCGGCCCTTGTACCCGGGCGGGATGAGGAGGTACCCACCCGAATCCACCTGCGCGCTCGACATCGTGGACGAGCGACCCAATCTCTAGCTGAGAGATTACTGAGGATCAGCGAAGAAAGACGGTCGGGTCCCCGCGGCTCACCCCAGCAGTTCCCTGATGACCATGCCGGTGCGCGGCTTGGGCCAGAAGAACGTGGTTTTCGGAGGCATGCGCACCCCGCCTGCTGCGATCGAGGCGATCTGCTCGACGGATGCGGGCCGCAGCAGGACCGCCGCGTCCACCTGACCGGCCGCGACGGCTGCAGCACAGTTGTCCCAGCCGTGCTGGAAGGCCAGGTGGTGCCCGGGGATGCCTGCAAGCGCCACGTCGAGACGGCTGCTGTCGAGGTTGTGGGTGGCCGCGCTCGTCACGGATTCACGGGGCCTTGCCAGCCACGCCCCTGCGGGAGTGAGAACCGCCAGTGCGCCGGCGTCGTCCATCCGCATGAGGATCGTCCTGTCGACCGGAGCGGTCGGTGTCACGTCGAACCACTCTTCGAGAGCGGAGGGAAGGTCGCACCCGTCCGGCAGGTCGCTGATCAACCGGTGAATGGCCTGGACCGTCAGCTGGTCTGGTGACAGCTCCACGACGAGCGCCAGCACGGAGCCGTCGGACTCGCTCGCCATGCCGGTCGCCGCCCTTTCACGCTGGTAGTTGAGCGCCGTCTCGAATCTGTGGTGTCCGTCCGCGATGAGAATCGGCTGCGATTCGACCGCGGACCGTATGGCATCCACCCGGTCGGCGTCGGTTATCGGCCACAGCTCGTGTAGAACCCGGTCAGGGTCTGCTGCGTGGTCCGCGGGATGCTCCGGCGGTTCCATCAGCTTGCTGAGCCCGGTCGACGGGCTGAGCCCCCAGATGGGGGAGAGGTTCGCGCGAGTGGCGCGCAGCAGCTCGAGGCGGTCCGTCTTGGCCTTGGGCGTGGTCTCCTCGTGAGGGAGTATCCCGGCGCCCGGTGGTTCCAGCCCGAGCGCACCCATGACCCCGACCGTCTGGCGTCGTTCGCCTGAGGGGTCGACGAAGGTCATGCGGTACCCGTAGAAGGCCGGGAGCTGGTCGCGGTGCAGCACCCCGCCGTCCCTCCACGCGTCCAGGAGCCGCGCTGCCGTCTCGTAACGATCAGGGATCGCGCCTGGGGACCCCGATGCCTGGTCCTCCAGGTGCTCGGGCTCGTCTTGTGGGAGCTCGAGGCGCACGACGTTGGTCGGGCTCCGGCCCATCAACGCGTTCCTCTCGGACTCCGATATCACGTCGTAGGGCGGGCAGACCACGTCGTCGAGCGATCGAACGTGTGATCGCGAGTAGCGCAGTCCTGTGAAGGGCTCGAATCGGGGCACGGGCAACTGCGTAGCAGACTGTCGGGATGCTCTGGGTTCTCGACCTCGACGGAGTGGTATGGCTCGCCGGTTCCGCGATCGAGGGTTCAGCCGGCGCAGTCGAACGATTGCGCGCTGCTGGCGAGAGCGTCGCCTTTGTGACCAACAACTCCACTCCCAACCTCGCCCGCTACGTCCGCATGCTGGCCGGTGTGGGATTGGAGGTGGACGAACAAGAGCTGGTGACCTCTGCGCAAGCCGCCGCGTCGATGCTCGTCGAAGGGTCGACGGCAGTCTGCGTCGGGGGCGATGGCCTCGCAGAGGCGCTCGTGCAGCGCAAGGTGAACCTGGTGGATGCCGGATCCCGGCCCGACTCGGTCGTCGTCGGTCGGACTGTGGCACTCGACTTCGTGGAGCTCGCGGCGGCAGCGCGAGCCATCCGGGAAGGGTCCCGGTTCATCGCCACGAACACGGATGCGACCTTCCCGACCCCGCATGGCCTGGAGCCAGGAGCAGGTGCGCTCGTCGCCTACCTGGAGGTGGCGTCAGGCGTCAAAGCCGAACCCGCTGGCAAGCCGGCGGCGCCGATGGCCGACCTGCTGCTCGCGCGTTTCGGCCCGCCGGGCATCGTCGTCGGCGATCGCCCCGACACCGACGGGCGCTTCGCGCAGCGCCTCGGCGTGGACTTCGCTCTGGTCCTCACTGGCGTCACCAGCAAGGCCGATCTCCCTGTCGAACCGGAGCCTGCGCTCGTGGCCGAGGACCTCGCCGGGGTCGTGGCAGAGAAGCTGTGACCTCCAAGGTACGATACGGCATGGCACCAGATGAACGGTTCAAGAAGTACCAGGAGGCCGGGGCCGACTTCCTGGAGACGGCTAGGGTCCGCGCGGAAGAGTTTCTGCGGGAGTTGTCCAAGGCGGGTGAGAGCACGCAACGGCAGGGGCGCGACGCGCTGGACGATCTGCGGGACGGAAGTCGCAAGGGGACCGAGCAACTGATCGCGTCGATACGCAACGAGATCCGCTCGCAACTGTCGCTCCTCGGCCTCGCCACCAAGGAGGACCTGGCCGCCCTGGAACGCCGACTGGGAGGCAGCGCCGGCGCATCTAGGACGGCGTCCGCCAAGAAGACCACATCGAAGAGCGCCGCGGCGAGGAAGGCGGCGCCGCGCAAGGCGGCGACGAAGTCGTCGGGGTCGAGCGCGTCGGGGGCCACCAAGCGGGCCTCCGCCACCAAGTCTCCGGCCAAGAAGGCCTCTGCGTCCAAGAAGGCCACGGGGCGCGCCTGACAACACGGCGCCGGCTGGACGCGGAACTGGTCAGGCGCCGGCTCGCCCTCAGCCGCGCCCAGGCCGCCGAGGTCATCACCGCGGGATCGGTTCTCGTCGGCGGCTCGGTCGCGGAGAAGCCTTCGCGGCTGGTCGCCGCCGACGAAGCGATCGAGCTGGTCGGTCCGCCACCGAGGTTCGTCGGCCGGGGCGGCGAGAAGCTCGATGCCGCGCTGGAGCGGTTCGGCCTCGACGTCGCAGGTCTTCGGGCGCTCGACGCTGGCGCGTCGACGGGCGGGTTCACCGACTGCCTCTTGCAGCGGGGGGCGACCTCGGTGGTCGCGGTGGACGTCGGGCGCGGCCAGCTGCACGAGAGGCTCCGCGCCGACGCTCGGGTCGAGGTCCTCGAGCGGACCCACATCGGTGACCTCGCTCCCGATCGTTTTGGAGAGCAGCGGTTCGGACTCGTCGTGGCGGACCTGTCGTTCATCTCGCTCACCCGTGTAGCACGCGCCCTGGTTGATCTCACCGGTGACGGCGGCCATCTGGTCCTTCTCGTCAAGCCGCAGTTCGAAGCCGGCAGGCGCGAGGCGGCACGGGGGCGCGGTGTCATCCGCGACCCGGCGGTTTGGCGCCGGGTCCTCGAGGAGGTCATAACCGCGTTCCACGGGGCGGGAGCGGCCATGATGGGAGTGATGCCATCGCCCTTGCGCGGCGCCGACGGCAACGTCGAATTCCTCGTCTCGCTCATCCGCAGAGCGGGGTCCATCCCTGGTTTGGTCCCCGATGATCAGGCCGCCATCGACACTGCGGTAGCCGCGGCGATCGGCGAAGGCGTCCGCTGATGGCGAACATTGGTTTCGTCGCGCACGCCCAGAGGGAAGGGGCGCTGGCGCTCGCCAACGAGACCGTCGAGTGGCTCCGAGCCCAGGGCCACACCGCGTCCGTCATAGGTGGTGTGGGCGACGCGGGGCCCGGTCCGGTGGCTCCCGCCGACGCAGCAGACACAGGGGGCTCAGCGGCAGGTTTGGATCTGGCCGTGAGCCTCGGAGGCGACGGCACGATGTTGCGGACCGTGGACCTCGTCAGCCAGCAAGGGGTGCCGGTGCTCGGGGTGAACCTCGGCCATCTCGGCTACCTCACCGCTGTCGAGCCCGACGAGCTGCGGGACTCATTGAAGCGATTCCTCGCGGGCGATTACCAGGTCGAGGCGAGGATGACCCTCGACGTCTCGGTGAGCGACGGCGAAGCCAGTGCCCTTTCGGTTCTTCACCGCAGCGCCCTCAACGACCTCGTGCTGCAGCGAGCAGCGGGGGGCCACACAGTCAACGCCGAGGTGGCGGTCAACGGCTCGCCGTTTCTCACCTTCGCGGCCGACTCGATCATCCTCGCGACGCCCACCGGCTCCACGGCGTACAACCTGTCGGCTCGCGGGCCCATCGTGTCGCCCAGGGCGCGTGTGCAGATCCTGACACCGGTGGCACCGCACATGCTCTTCGACAGGTCCCTGATCCTCGACGAGGAGGACGAGGTGTCCGTCAAGCTGCGAGGGGACCACCCTGCCGACCTGGTTGTGGACGGGTGGAAGGCCGCAACGTTGCGCCCCGGTCAGACCCTGCACTCGCGCCGGGGCGACCGCGACGCCCTGCTCGTCCGCTTCGCGGAGCGCGACTTCCACGACATCCTCAAGCGCAAGTTCAACCTCGGCGGCCCCAACCTGAGCTCCTGACATGCTTGTCGAGCTTCGAGTGTCGAACCTGGGGGTCATCGAGGACCTGACGCTTCATCTCGGTCCGGGCATGACCACCCTCACCGGCGAGACAGGTGCCGGCAAGACCCTCATCGTCGACGCGATAGGCCTTCTGCTCGGAGCAGCCGCCGATCCGGTGATGGTCAGGCCGGGGGCGGCCGAGGCCGTCGTCGAAGGCCGCTTCCTCTCCGACGACGGCGAAGAAAGGATCCTCACCCGGGTCGTGCCGGCATCGGGGCGTTCCCGCGCATACGTCGACTCCCGGATGGCGGGCGCAGCACAGCTCGCGGAGATCGGCGCGGCTCTGGTCGACATGCACGGCCAGCACGGGCACCAGTCCTTGTTACGGCCCGCGGTGCAAAGGGCGATGCTCGACACCTTCGCCGGAATCGGCACGGCCGAGGTCGACGCCCTTCGCGCCGAGCTGCGCAGGATCGCCCAGGCTCAGGCGGACATCGGCGGCGATTCCCGCAACCGGGCCCGGGAGACCGATCTTCTCCGCTTCCAACTGGCAGAACTCGACGGTGCCGGGATCGAGTCGCCCGGCGAGGACGACGCCCTTCGTTGCGAGGAGGAGAGGCTCGCCGATGCGACCTCCCTGCGGGACGCGGCGACCAGGGCTCATGAGCTGCTCGGCGGCGACGACAGCCTCTCGGACCGCGTCGGCGAGCTAGTGGCATTGCTCTCCGGGAAGCAGCCGCTGGCGGGGCTGCGGGATCGCCTGGTCGCTATCGGGGACGAGATAGCAGACATTGCCCGCGACGCCCGCTCGGCCGCGGAAGGCTTCGAGGACGACCCGCAGCGCCTCGGAGAGGTCGGAGCCCGCCGGCAGGTGCTGACCGAGCTTCGTCGCAAATACGGCGACACCCTGGCCGACGTGATCGCGTACCGGGAGGAGGCGCGCTCCCGGCTCGAGCTGCTCGAATCGTACGACTCCAGGGCGGCGGCCCTGGAGGAGGACCACAAGAGGCTGTGCGCCGAGTTGGCAGACGCGGAACTGCGACTCTTCGAGTCCAGGCGCGCCGCTGCGCCGGCGCTCGGCTCATCGGTGGAGCAGAGGCTCCGCTCGCTTGCCATGCCGCATGCGACCTTCGAGGTGGAGGTCGACAGCGTCCCACCGGGTGACGCCGTCACGTGGAAGCTCGGCGCCAACCCGGGTGAGGCCGTCCTGCCCCTGGCGAAGGTGGCCTCGGGAGGTGAGCTCGCGCGGGCGATGCTCGCCGCAAGGTTGGTGACGGGGCCGGCGTTCCCGTCGAGGGTCGACGGCGGCGATGACCCCTCGCCCGAGGGTCCTTCGACGCTGGTGTTCGACGAGGTCGACGCAGGTATAGGCGGCGAGGCGGCGGCCGCAGTCGGACGGGCGCTGTCCGATCTGGGTCACGACTACCAGGTTCTGGTGGTCACCCATCTCCCCCAGGTGGCCGCGTTCGCGGATGCTCACCTCGTCGTCCAGAAGAGGTCGGAGGGCGGCCGAACAGTCGCCGCGGTCGCCGCCGCCCAGGGAGAGGAACGCGTGATCGAGATGTCACGGATGCTTTCGGGCAGCCCGGACAGCGAGACGGCGCGACGCCACGCGGAGGAGCTCCTGGTGCAGGCCGGCGAGACCCCGGAGAGAGTCCAACAGTGACGTCCTTCGCCTGAGATACGATGGCGTGGCCGACCGGTGGGTCCACCGCGAGCCACGAACATCGACTCGAGTGGAGGAGCATTTTGGCGAAGCACATCTTCGTCACGGGCGGCGTGGCGAGCTCCCTGGGCAAGGGACTCACGGCCTCGTCGTTGGGGCGGTTGCTCAAGAGCCGGGGCCTTCGGGTCACCATGCAGAAGCTGGACCCGTACATCAACGTGGACCCGGGAACCATGAATCCCTTCGAGCACGGCGAGGTGTTCGTCACCGACGACGGCGGCGAGACCGATCTCGATCTCGGGCACTACGAGCGCTTCATCGACGAGAACCTGCACCGCGACTCGAACGCGACGACAGGATCGATCTACCAATCGGTCATCGCCAAGGAACGGCGGGGGGACTTCCTCGGCAAGACCGTCCAGGTGATCCCCCACATCACGGACGAGATCAAGGACCGCATCAAGCGGCTCGCCACCGAACCGGTGGACGTGGTGATCACCGAGATCGGCGGCACCGTCGGAGACATCGAGATCCTTCCGTTCCTCGAGGCGATACGGCAGTTCCGCAAGGACGTCGGGCGGGACAACGTCTGCTACGTGCATGTCACCCTCGTGCCGTACCTCGGGCCTTCCGGCGAGCAGAAGACCAAGCCGACCCAGCACTCCGTGACCGAGCTTCGCAGCCGCGGCATCCAACCGGACGTGATCATCTGCCGGAGTGACCGCAGCATCTCCGCTGGGCTCAAGCGCAAGATCTCGCTGCTGTGCGACGTTCCGGTCGAGGCGGTCGTCTCCTGCATGGACGCCCCGAACCTCTACGAGATACCTCTCGCCCTCCATGACGAGGGGCTCGACGACTACGTGTGCCGCCTTCTCGGGATCGGCCAGGAACCCGGCCAGGAGCTCGACCTGAGCGAGTGGGAGGCCCTGGTGGACCGCGTCGAAGCGGCGACCAGGCCAGTGCGGATCGGGCTGATCGGCAAGTACGTAAACCTCGCCGACGCCTACCTGTCCGTGGTGGAAGCATTGCGCCACGGCGGTTACGCCCACGGCGCCCGCATAGACCTGCAGTGGATCCAGGCGGAGGAGGTCGAGGGCCTGCTCACCGCCGGGAGGCTCAAGGATCTCGACGGGATCGTCATACCCGGCGGTTTCGGAGAACGCGGCGTCGAAGGCAAGATCGCAGCGGCGACCTACGCCCGCGAGAACGCGATCCCGTGCCTCGGCCTGTGTCTCGGCCTGCAGGTCATGGTGATCGAGTACGCCCGCAACGTCGCCGGTCTGCCGAACGCGAATTCCCGTGAATTCGACGCCACCTCGCCCTATCTCGTGATCGACTTGATGGACGAGCAGTGGGAAGTGGTCGAGATGGGCGGGACGATGCGCCTCGGCCTGTGGCCGGCGAAGCTGCTGCCCGGCTCGGTGGTAGCCAGCGCCTACGGTTCGGAACTGGTCTACGAGCGGCACCGTCACCGATTCGAGGTGAGCCCCCGGTACCGTGCGAGGCTCGAAGCGGCCGGGCTGGTGTGCTCCGGCATGTCCCCCGACGACAGGCTGGTCGAGTTCATCGAGCTGCCAGGGCACCCGTTCTGGGTCGGAACGCAGGCACACCCTGAGTTCAAGAGCCGTCCCGACAACCCGCACCCGCTGTTCTCGAGCCTCGTCGCAGCGGCGCTCGACCGGGCGGACGGGCGCTCGCCGCGGCTGATAGGCATGGAGGGACTTGCCGCCGTTCCGTAAGGTCGGGGAGAGCGAGATCTTCGCCGGAGCCTTGATCAAGGTGGCCACCGCTACCTTCGAAGGGCCGTCCGGGCGCTTCGAGCGCGACATCGTGCACCACCCCGGAGCGGTAGTCGTGGTCCCGCTCACCGACACGGGCTCGGTGATCATGGTCAGGCAGTTCCGCTCGGCGATCGGAACGGATCTTCTGGAGATCCCCGCCGGCAAACGGGATGTCACCGGGGAGCCACCTGAGGAGACAGCCCGCCGGGAGCTGGCCGAGGAGGTGGGGCGCGGGGCCTCCAACCTGGAGCTGCTGGCCCGCTTCTACAACTCGCCCGGGTTCACCGACGAGCTGAGCTGGCTCTACCTCGCCACGGGGCTGTCGGACGTGCCCCACGACCGCCAGGGGCACGAGGAGCAGCTGATGTCCGTGGAGGAGGTGCCCTTGCGGGATACCGAGGCGATGATCGCCGATGGGCGGATCGTCGACGCCAAGTCCATCATCGGGCTGACGCTCACGGCTCTGCGGTCGGCGCGAGGAGGGACCCCCCGCCCGACCTGAGGAGGCAGACGGGCACTAGAATCGGGTGGATGGCAGCTGAAGCGACCACCGAAGAACTACGCGAGGCCCTCGTGGAGGAGCGCGACTCGCTGCGGCGCCAGCTCGCCGAGCTAGGTCACGGTACGAAAGGGTTGGATTACGACCCGAACTTCGCCGACTCGAGCCAGGTGACCGCCGAGCGGGGGGAGAACGAAGCGCTGGTCACGAAGCTCGTCGAGGCTCTCAACGAGGTCGAGCACGCTCTCGGCAAGTTCGACGACGGCAGCTACGGGGTCTGCGAGGCGTGCGGCAAGGAGATCGCCCTGGCGCGCCTCGAGGCCCGCCCAGAGGCGCGCCTGTGCATCGACTGCGCGGCGAAGGCCGCCAGCCGGCGCTGAGCGGTTTCAAGAGGTTCGCGCGAACCTCCTTCGGCACCCCCGGACACCTAGCCGGCCGGTTCTTCGCGTCCCTGCGGCCCGGCGGACCCGAGCCGGCGGGCGAAGCCTGGGCGCGCAACTGGCTGACGCAGGCGGAGACGGAGATCTGGGCGGGCATGAGCGGACCCGACCGCCGCCATGCTGTCGAGGTGGCCCGGCGCGTGGCGACGGCCTCGGGCAACGGCGACGGTGCCGGCGTTGCGCGAAACCTGCTGGCCGCAGCCCTCCTGCACGACGCAGGCAAGCAGCGCTCCGCCTTGGGCGTGTTCGGTCGCACCGCCACGACCGTCGCCGCGATCCTGGTGGGAAGGGACAGGATCGCCTCTTGGGCCAAGGGTCGCTCTGGATGGCCGGCGAGGGCAGGACGGTACGTGACCCACGACGAGCTGGGCGAGGAAATGCTCAGGAAGGCGGGAAGCGATCCCCTCGTCTTCGGATGGGCTTCGGACCATCACCGCCCGGTCGCGTCCTGGACGGTCGACCCCGGCTTCGGACAGATCCTGAAAGCGGCCGACGACGACCAGTAGACGCCTGGGCGGCGTCTTTTACCCGGGAGCTACCAGACCTATGGCATCGAAGGCACGCGCCAGCGTCTTGCGTGCCACGTCGTCGGCCTTGGCCGCTCCCTCGCGCAGCACTTCGGTCACGGCCGCCGGATCGGACGCCCAGCGGCGGTACGCGTCCTGGATCGGGGCGAGCAACCCGGTCACGGCGCCGGCTACGTCGGCTTTGAGGTCGCCGTAGCGCGTGTAGTCCGACGCCACATCGGACGGTGAACGTCCCTGGATCGTGGCGAGCAACTCGAGCAGGTTGGACACACCCGGTTTGGCGGCGGGGTCGTAGCGGACAGCGCCCGGCCCGTCGTCGGCGTCGGTCACGGCTCTTTTGACCTTGCGCTCGACGGCCTTCGGGTCGTCGAACAGCGCGATCGTCCCCTGGGGGCTTCCCTCCGACTTGGACATCTTCCTCGTCGGATCCTGGAGGTCCATGATCCGCGCTCCGCGGCCGGTGGGCGGCACGGATGCCTCTGGGACGACGAATGTCTCGCCGTAGCGGGCGTTCCAACGCTGAGCGAGATCCCTGGTCAGCTCGAGATGCTGGCGCTGGTCGTCGCCGACGGGGACCCTGTTGGCGTCGTAGAGGAGGATGTCCGCCGCCATCAGCACGGGATAGGTGAACAGCCCGGCTCGCGCCGATTCCTCCCCGCTGCGCACCGACTTGTCCTTGAACTGGGTCATCCGCCGGAGCTCCCCGACGCTCGCCGTGCATTCGAGCAGCCAGGCGAGCTGGGTGTGGGCGGGAACGTGGCTCTGCACGAACAGCGTGCACGCCTCGGGGTCGAGGCCCGCAGCGAGAAGCAGCGTTGCCATCGTCGTGGTCGCCCGACGGATCTCCGCCGGCTCACCGGGCACCGTCAGGGCATGCAGATCGACCACGCAGTAGAAGGACTCGCCTTGGCGCTGGTCCTCGACCCACCACCGCACCGCGCCGAGCAGATTCCCGAGATGGGGCTCGCCGGTCGGTTGGATACCTGAGAACACACGTGCCATCACGCCATGGTATGCCCGGTCGGCGGACCCGCCCCCGGTATTGTTGCACCCGTGCCCTACACGGTGAGCACGCCCGTCTTCGAGGGCCCATTCGACCTCCTGCTCCACCTGATCACGCGCGAGCAGGTGGACCTGTGGGAGGTGTCCATCTCCGACATCGTCGACGGGTACGTGTCGACACTCGAACAGTTGCGTGCCGGCTTGGATCTCGAGACGGCGACCGAGTTCCTCCTCATCGCCGCAGTTCTGCTCGAACTGAAGGCCCGGCGCCTGCTACCGGGACGTGACGATGTCGAGCTGGAGGATGAGCTCGCGCTCTGGGAGGAACGCGACCTGCTGATCGCCCGCCTTCTCGAGTGCAAGACCTTCAAGGACGCCGCCGCCTCGATGAACCGGCTAATGGATCACGCGAGCCTCTCCTGGCCGCGCACCGCCGGACTCGACGAGCGGTATGTCGACCTTGCGCCGGACCTGCTCGCCGGTGTCACGGCGGAGAGGTTGAAGGAGGCGATGGACCAGCTTCTCGCGCCGCGCGCGCAGGCGAGAGTGATCCTCGATCACGTGGCGCCGGTGCGGGCGAGCGTGCGCGACGCTGTCGAGGAGCTGCTGGACGAGCTCCCTCGTTGCGGCAGGATCACCTTCGCCCGGCTCACGGGCGGCCTCGTCGAGAGGTTGGAGGTCATCGTCCGGTTCCTCGCAGTGCTCGAGATGTACAAGCAGGGCCTCGTCGACCTCGATCAGGCCACGTCGTTCGCGGAGCTCACGGTTTGCTGGATCGGGGAAGGCGAATCCGACCCCGTGGTCGTTGACCTGGTCGAGGAATACCAGGGCTGAACTGGACATGGCATCCGAATCAAAGCGGGCGATCGAGGCAATTGTCATGGTCGCCGACGAGCCGGTGGAGCCGCACCTGCTCGCACAGCTCCTCGAGGTGTCCCCAGCACGGATCGAGGAGATCTGCGACGAGATCGCATCCGAGTACGAGGCGGAGGACCGCGGCTTTCAGCTGGTCCGTGTGGCCGGCGGCTACCGGTTCCAGAGCCACCCCGACCTCTCCCCGTACGTCGAGCGCTTCGTGCTCGAGGGCCAGAGCGCGCGCCTGTCGGCAGCCGCTTTGGAGACCCTGGCGATCGTCGCTTACAAGCAGCCGGTCTCTCGGGCACAGATCGGCGCGATACGAGGGGTCAACGCCGACGGCGTCATCCGGACACTGCTCAGCCGCGGCTACATCGCCGAAGTCGGCAGGGACCCGGGTCCGGGTCAGGCGGTGCTTTACGGGACGACGACCCTCTTCCTGGAGAGGCTCGGGCTCGACCGCGTCGATGAGCTCCCCGCTCTGGCCCAGTTCGTCCCCGGAGCCGAGATCATGGAGGCCCTGGAGAGCAGCCTGCGTGCGGACCGAGCGGCGGCCATTGAAGCGGCCGGAGAGGCCATGACGGGCGGAGAAGAATCTGATGGGCAGGAAGGACCCGGGCTCGAGGCCGGCGACTGACGCGCCGGGGGAGCGGGTCCAGAAAGTCCTCGCGCAGGCCGGTGTGGGCAGCAGACGCACCTGCGAGCAGCTGGTCGCCTCGGGGCGGGTCCAGGTCAACGGCGAGCCGGCTGTGCTCGGTCGCCGTGTCGATCCTGAAATTGACCGGATCCAGGTGGACGGTGTGGCGATCGGGGTTCGCCCGGGGCTCGTCTACTACCTGCTCAACAAGCCTGCAGGCGTGGTCAGCACCGTCTCGGATCCGGAGGGTCGGCCGACCGTCACGGAGCTGGTGCCGCCCAGCCCGCCGGTGCACCCGGTAGGCCGCCTCGACGCTGCGAGCGAAGGCCTGCTGATCCTGACCAACGACGGGGATCTCACCTACCGGCTCACTCACCCGAGCTTCGGGGTGGAAAAGGAGTACCTCGTGTCGGTCGCCGGAACCCTGACCGCGGGCGCTCTGCGGACCCTGCGTGAAGGGGTTCAGCTCGACGACGGTCCTACCGCGCCCGCGAGGGTGTCGCAGCCCGAGCCGTCGTTGCTCCGGATCACGATCCACGAGGGGCGCAAACGGCAGGTTCGCAGGATGTGCGAAGCGGTCGGGCATCCGGTCACGAGGCTGGTCCGCACCCGGATCGGGCCGCTTCGGGATCCCAGGTTGCGGCCCGGGGAATGGCGGGAGCTCACGACCGCAGATGTTCGAGAGCTCGAGAGATCCGCCAGTCCGCCCCCGATCCGCCGAGCGAAGCCCGGGCGCCGCGCCGTTTAGGCTTGTCCCTCGTGCCGGACACGAGGCCCCGTGGTGCAGTTCGAACCTGAGCGCAAGCGCGCCCGTGTGATCGGCGTCGGCCTCATCGGAGGGTCGATTGGAGCAGGTCTGCGCCGCCGCGGCTGGCACGTCACCGGCTTCGACATCGATCCCACCCGGGCGGCGAGGGCGCTCGAGATCGGCGTGGTCGATGCGATCGGCGACGATCCCGACGCTCTCGTCACCTTCGTGGCCACACCCGCAGGCGCCGTGGCCGAAGCCGCTCGCAAGGCCCTCGGACGGGGGGCCATAGTCACGGACGTCGCGGGTATCAAGGGACCGATCCTCGAGCAGATCACCGATCCCCGCTTCGTGGGGGGTCACCCGATGGCCGGCTCCGAGCAGGCCGGGGTCGACGGAGCCGACCCGGATATGTTCGAGGGCGCCACCTGGGTGCTCACGCCTACAACCCACACCGATCCCGGCGCGTACGCAACGGTACGGTCCGTCGCCGGCGCCCTCGGTGCCAACGTCGTCGAGTTGCCCGCCGCACGCCACGACGACCTGGTTGCGATGGTTTCCCACGTGCCTCACCTGACGGCGGCGACCCTCATGAACCTCGTGTCCGACACAGCGCTGGAGCACGCGACCCTTCTCCGGCTCGCAGCCGGAGGCTTCCGTGACATGACCAGGATCGCGGCCGGCGAACCGCGGATCTGGCCGGATCTGGTGGTCGAGAACCGGCAGGGCATCCTCGAAGTCCTGGACCGGCTGATCGCCGCGCTCGGCGACGTACGGGATGTGGTGGCGTCGCGGGACCGGGACTTGATGCTGAAGTTCCTCGAGCGCGCGCGAGAAGCACGCGTCAACCTTCCAGCCAAGGTTGCAGCCGTCGGCGGCGAGACGTCGGAGATCAGGGTTCCCGTTCCCGACCGGCCGGGCGTCATCGCCGAGGTGACGACGCTCCTCGGCGAGATGGGGGTCAACATCTACGACTTGGAGATCGCCCACAGCGCCGAGGGCGAACGGGGCGTTCTCGTGCTCATCGTCGACACCAACGCGACGGAACGGGTGCGTTCGGCGCTCCACCTCCGTGACTACCGCTGCTCGATACGTCCGGTGGGGCCATGAACGTCTTCACCGCCACGCCTTCGGCGAACGGGGTTCGGGGGACACCTCTGGTTCCGGGGGACAAGTCCATCTCCCACAGGTGCGTGTTGCTCGCCGCCAGGGCCGAAGGCACGTCCACGATCCGCGGACTTTCGTCTGGAGACGACGTGGCACGGACCCTCCGCGCGGCCGAGTTCTTCGGAGCAGGTGTGCGCGCGATCGTGCCTGCGGCAACGGGAGCTCCGTCGGTGGAGATAGACGGTGGGACCGGCCGCCTGCACGAGCCGGTCGCCGTGGTCGACGTGGGCAACTCCGGGACCTGTATCCGCTTGATCGCAGGGTGGGCGAGCGGCGTCGACGGGCTGACCGTCCTCGCCGGCGACGAATCGATCGCTGGACGCCCGATGGGAAGGGTCGTGGAACCGCTGAGGGAGATGGGCGCCCGGATCGACGGGCGGTCGGGCGGGTCGCTACCACCGCTCGTGATACGGGGAGGCTCACTTCATGGCATCGACTACCGGCTGCCGGTGCCGAGTGCCCAGGTCAAAGGAGCGCTCCTGCTCGCCGGTATCTCCGCTGAGGGGGCGACGACCGTGAGGGAGGAGGTCGGCACCAGGACCCACACCGAGGAACTGCTCGCGCTGGCCGGAGCCGACCTCGACGTCACACCTGGCGCGGTGACCGTCCGCCGCTCCAAGCTCACCCCTTTCGAGGTCACCGTTCCGGCAGACCCTTCACAGGCCGCCTTCTGGGTAGTGGCCGCGTGTGTGACTCCCGGAAGCGACGTGACCCTCCCCAACGTCTACGTTGGCCCGGCCCGCGCCGGCTTCCTGGACGTCTTGCGCCGGATGGGGGCCGACATCGAGCTCGCCGAGGAGGACCCGACCGCGTCGACGGCGACGATCAGGGCGCGCCACAGCGCTCTGCGGGCGACCGAGGTGGGCGGCGACGAGGTGCCGGCCCTCATCGACGAGATCCCGGTGCTGGCCGTCGCCGCCGCGTACGCGGAGGGCACCACCACGTTCTCCGGGGCTGCGGAACTGCGGGTGAAGGAAACGGACAGGGTAGAAACGATGGTCGCGGCGCTGCGGGCCATCGGTGCGAACGTCGAGCCGCTGCCCGACGGGCTCGTCGTCGACGGTCGCGGTGGCAACCCTCTCGACGGCGGACGGGTGCAGTCGGCTGGCGACCACAGGGTTGCGATGTCGTTGGCCGTCGCAGCTCTGGCATCCAAGGATCCGGTCATCGTCGACGGGTGGAACGCGGTAGCCACCAGCTACCCGGGTTTCGAGGACGAGTACCAGCGGTGCACCTGAGAAACTGTCGCAAGACTCCTGTGAGGAGAAGGACGTCGTCTTGCGCCAGATCCTGATCGCCATCGACGGGCCGGCAGGTTCGGGCAAGTCGACCGTCGCGCGTGCGGTCGCCTCGAGGCTGCGGCTCGACTATCTCGACACCGGCGCCATGTACCGGGCGGTCGCGTTCGCGGCCATCACGCGAGACATCGACCCCGCCGACTCGGAGGCCGTCGCGCGCCTGGCCAAGGAGATCGACCTTCAGGTGGACGGCGCTGTACGGGTGGACGGAGTCGACGCCACCGTCGAGATACGCGGGCCGGAGGTGACCAGGACCGTCAGCACCGTCGCCGCCAACCCCGCTGTTCGCCAGGAGATGGTTGCACGCCAGCGGGCGTGGGCTGATGCGCACGGCGGCGGCGTTGTCGAGGGTCGTGACATCGGCACGGTGGTGTTCCCGGACGCGAATTTGAAGATCTACCTGACCGCCGCGGACAGCGAGAGAGCGCACCGCCGCAGCAAGGAGTTGCTCGAGTTGCACTACGACCAGGTGGCCGCCGACATGGCGCGGCGCGATCGCGTCGACTCCACGAGAAGGGCCTCGCCTCTGGCGGTAGCGGACGACGCGGTCGTGCTCGACACCACCGGAGTCGACGTCGACGAAGTCATAGCCAAGGTCCTGGAGCTCGCCTCGAGGAGCGGGGCGGATGCCTGAGGCCCACACCGGGGAGAAGAGCCCGGCTGCCCAGACACGGATTTCGAGGGTGTCGCTTGCGTGGTACGCGTTCGCGAGAGGCGTCGTCGAGCTCGTATGCCGCCTCTACTGGCGTGTAGAGATACGGGGTCGGGAGAACGTGCCGCGGTCGGGGCCGTTCGTGATCGCTCCCGTGCACCGTTCGAACATCGACACCCTGCTCGCAGGCTGCCTCACGCGGCGCCGGATTCGCTTTATGGGCAAGGACAGCCTGTGGAAGTACCGCTGGTCGGGGACCCTTTTCAGCTCGCTCGGGGCCTTCCCGGTGCACAGGGGCACTCCGGACCGTGAGGCTCTTCGCAGGAGCGAGGAGGCACTGCGCGGGGGAGAGCCGGTCGTGCTCTTTCCCGAAGGCACCCGGCAGTCCGGACCGAAGATCCAGCCCCTGTTCGAAGGAGCTTCCTTCGTCGCCGCTCGCACCGGCGTGCCGATAATTCCGGTGGGTATTGGCGGCAGCGAATGGGCGATGCCCAAGGGCAGCAAGCGGATCCTTCCCGTGAAGGTCGTGATGGTCGTCGGCGCACCTATCCAGGCACCCGAGCGCCAACAAGGGGGGCGTGTGTCGCGCAGGTCGGTGAGCGAGGTGTCTGAGAAGCTGTACTCCACCCTGCAGGACCTCTTCGACGAGGCCCTACAGGCGGCCGGCCGGAGTTAGCTCCGCAACGCGACCGACGCAGACATCTCGCGGTCGTCGGGCAGGGGAGCCCCGCCGGCGGTGGGGTCCGCCCCGGGCGCGAGGCCGGCGACAGCGGCGGCAGCCGAGAGGTTCCTGACCGCGTCGCGCAGTTCCCTGGGCAACGGGAAGTACTCGTCCTCGTCGACTGCCCGCACCTGCTCGGTCCCATCGCGGGGCGCAAGCCGGCCAACGACAGCTTCGACGACTTCCTCCGGAGCGGACGCGCCGGCGATGACGCCGACGGTTCCCGACAGGTCATCGGGAAGTTCGGCGGGGCCGTTGACGCGCAGGACCCGCGGGCATCCGGCGGCCGAGGCCGTCCTCTCGAGAGCCCGCGTGTTGGAGGAGTTCTCCGAGCCGATGACGATGACGGCGTTGCACCTGGAGGCGATCGCCTTGAGGGCCGTCTGGCGGTTCGTGGTGGCGAAGCACAGGTCGGACGTGCCGGGCACCCACAGGTCCGGCCAACGACTGCGCGCCGCGTCCAGCAGCGCCTTCCACTCGTCGACGGCGAGGGTGGTCTGGGCGAGGAAGGCGACCGGACCCTCGGGGTCGGGGAGGGCTTCCAGCTCCTCGAGGGTCTCGAGACGATGCACCGCGTCAGGAGCCACGGCCGCCGTCCCGATCGCCTCCTGGTGGCCCTCGTGGCCCACGTAGACGATGGAGTATCCCTTGCCGGCTCGCACCTTGACCTCGTGGTGCACCTTCTTGACGAGGGGGCACACCGCGTTCACGACGGCCCCGCCGCGTTCCTTCGCCGCCGCGACTACCTCAGGGGGCGACCCGTGAGCGGAAAGCATCAGTGGTGCACCTTCCGGCACCTCCGAAACGTCGTCCACGAAGACGACCCCCATCTCCTTGAAGCGGTCCACGACGACCTTGTTGTGGACGATCTCGTGGTAGCAGTACACGGGCGGCTCGAAGACCCGGGTCATCCACGCCAGCGACTTGATGGCCATCTCCACGCCGGCGCAGAAGCCCCTCGGGGAGGCCAGCAGAACCTTGTCGACATCCACTCCGAGCAGGCTACCGGCACGGCTGGTGGAGGGCCGAGCGCCTATCGGCGGGCGTGGCGCCTATCCTTGAACGGCCATGTCCATGCCCCGTGTGGTGGCGGTGACCCCCGGGTCTCCTGCCGCCCGGGCTGGCCTCCAAGCCGGTGACGAGATCGCGGCGATGGACGGCCAGCTCCCCCGCGACATCATCGAGTACCAGCTGATCGCCGATCAGGCGCGCCTGGACCTCGATATCCGCAGAGGGGGTCTGGAGCTCTCCCTGACCTTGGAGCGCGAGACGGCCGAACCGCTCGGGATCGAGGTGGACGCAGCCCTGTTCGACCGGGTGCGCACCTGCGACAACCACTGCGAGTTCTGCTTCATCCACCAGCTCCCCAAGGGAATGCGCAAGAGCCTGTACACCCGCGACGACGACTACCGCTTGTCGTTTTTGTACGGAAATTTCACGACCCTCACGCGGTTCACCGAGTCCGATCTCGAAAGGGTGGTCACGGAGGGTTTGTCGCCGTTGTGGGTGAGCATCCACGCGACCGACCCCGGGGTCCGCGCCCGGATGTTGCGCAACCCGCGCGGTGCGATGAGCCTGAGGTGGCTCAGGGCGCTGCTCGACAACGGCATCGAAGTCCACGGCCAGGTCGTGGTCTGCCCGGGAATCAACGACGCCGCCATCCTCGACGACACCCTCGCCGGCGTCCTCGACCGCTTTCCCGAGATCGCGAGCGTGGCCTGCGTACCGCTCGGGGTCAGCCGTTTCAACTCGGAAGCAGCGATGCGACCGCATACCGAGAGTGAGGCTGCGGTGGTCGTCGATCTCGTCGAGGCCTGGCAGGACACCTTTCTGATCGCACTCGGGCGCCGGCTCGTCTACGCCGCAGACGAGTACTACCTGCTGGCCGGCCGGCCCTTTCCCGCCCTCGAGACGTACGGGGAGGTGGCACAACACGAGAACGGCGTCGGGATGGCCGCCGCTTTCGAGGCGCGCTATCGCGGTCGAAGCGGCGCCCCGGCTGGCGGCCCGGGCGGGTTCTTCCAGTCGGTGGACGGTGCGCCTGCGGCGGGATACCGGGCGCCCCGGGCCGGAACGGTCACCGTCAGGCCTCGCCGGGACGCTCCGGTCACCGTGATCACCGGAACGTACGGCGAGAGGGTGCTGCGCCCGCTTCTGCAAGGCGGCGTGCAAGTCATGGCGGTCGAGAACCGCTTCTTCGGCGGTAACACGGCGGTCGCCGGCCTGCTGACGGGAGCCGACGTGACCGCCGCCCTGGCGGGGGCCTCCCCCCTCAGGCGCTACCTGCTGCCCGACGTCTGCCTGTCCGGCGGGCGCTTCCTCGACGGCTTCGCAGTCGAAGACCTTCCGCTGCCGGTGGAGGTCATCCCCGCGGACGGCGCAGCTCTGCGCCAAGCGTTGCTCGTCCCGGCACCGTCATGAGAAAAGACGCGGCCGTCGCGCCGGAACGCCGGTCGCGGCCCCTCGTCGCAGTGGTGGGCCGCCCGAACGTCGGCAAGAGCACCCTCGTCAATCGCATCGTCGGCCGGCGCGAAGCGATCGTCGAGGAAAGGCCGGGGGTCACCAGAGACCGCAAGTTCCTGGAGGCGGAGTGGGCCGGCCGCGAGTTCACGATCGTGGACACCGGCGGATGGCTGGATTCGAAAGACACCCTCGAAGGCCAGGTGAGCGCACAGTCGGAACGAGCGATACGTGCAGCCGACGTGGTCGTGATGGTGGCCGACGCGACGGTGGGCATCACCGAGGACGACGCCAAGGTGGCCGCAATGCTGCGACGGTCCGGGCGCCCGCTGGTGTTGGTTGCGAACAAGGTCGACGGCGACAGCAGGGATGCCGACGCGTGGATGTTCGCACGTCTGGGACTCGGTGACCCTTTCCCGGTCAGCGCGCTCCACGGTCGCGGGACCGGCGAGCTTCTCGACGCAATCGTGGAGAGGTTCCCGGCCGACCTGGATGCCGCCGAGGAAGTCGGGGAAGCGAGCACGCAGCCGTCGGTAGCGATCGTGGGGCGGCCCAACGTCGGCAAGTCGACGTTGTTCAACCGGCTGATAGGTGACGAGCGTTCGGTTGTCCACGACGAGCCGGGGACCACACGCGACAGCGTCGATACGGTTGTGTCGACACCGTCGGGCGCGATCCGCTTCGTCGACACCGCAGGAATGCGCCGGCGTGGCAAGGAGGCTTCCGGAGCCGAGTACTACTCGCTTGTACGCGCCCTCCAGGCTCTCGATCGGGCCCAGTCCGCTCTTCTGGTCATCGACGCGACCGACGGGGTGACAAAACAGGACCAGCGCCTGGCTGAGCGCGTCGACGCCTCGGGGAGCTCGGTCGTCGTGTTGCTCAACAAGTGGGAGATGCTCGACGCCGAAGCCCGCAGCCGCGTCCTCGCCGAGGTCGAGGACCGCCTCGGTTTCCTCGCCTACGCACCCGTGCTCAAGGTGAGCGCGCGTACGGGTCTAGGTGTGCACAAACTGCTGCCGGCGCTCGAGGCAGCCATCGACGCTTCCGGCAAGCGAGTCGCGACGGGAGAGCTGAACCGACTCATCACCCTGGCGCAAGCAGAACACCGTTCACCTGGGGGGAGGATCCTCTACGCGACGCAGGGCGCCACGGACCCTCCCACGTTCACCCTCTTCGCCACGCGGCCGCTTCCCGCCCCTTACCTGCGCTACATCGAGAGGCGGCTTCGTGAGCATTTCGGCTTCGGGCCGACACCTCTCGTGTTCCGGGTACGCCGAAGGGCCGGCTGACCTGCTGCGACGCGAACCTCTTTAGGCGCCTATCGGGAGATACCGGTCGTCGAGTAGCGTTTCGCCTATGTTCACCCAGCCGTGGCTGGCCGCCGCGGCAGTGTTCTGCGCCATCGCCGCAATCTTGTGGGGTAGGGCAGCAGCCCGTCTGGCGCGCGCTGCACGCCGCATCGAAGCCGAGACCGCGTCCTCGTCGCACGGGCGGGATGCCACCGAATTGGCACGCTCGGCATTCGACAAGGACCTGCACACCGCCATCCTCTACGGCATCCTCGCCGTGGCCCTCGCGGTCGCTTCGCTGTCGAGGGACATCTGGTACGAGGTACCGCTCCTCGCCGTGAGCATCCCGGTGGTGGTGTCGATCCGGTTTGCACCGCGCTTCTTCGACGAGGCGAGGCTCGCGGAGAACCGGGCCATGCTGGAACGGCGCGCGGAGGAGGTCCTCGCGCAGGACCAGCTCGCCCCGCGCAGGTGGGCCGACCGGCTCGCCCCCGAGAGCCTGCCTCATATCGAGGGATTCGATCTCGGGCGGGTGTACGAGCCCGGTACCGGCATGATGGCCGGCGACTTCTACGACGTGCTCGCGACCGGGCCGAGCCGGATGGCGGTCCTGATCGGCGACGTCGCGGGCCACGGGATCGAGCCGTCCATCACCGCCTTCCAGGTCAAGTACCTGCTGAGAACCTTCCTGCGCCAGTACCGCGACCCCGCTCAAGCCCTCGAAGAGCTCAACAAGCTGATGTCCACGGGAAGCAGACCCGAGGACCTGGTGTCTGTCTGCGTGGTCGTCTTCGACGTCGAGGCGGGGACCCTCCGCCACGCGTCGGCCGGACACCCCCCCGCATGGCTGTGGCACGACTCGGAGATGCGCTCGCTCCCCGCGACCGGTCCTCTGCTCACCCTCGATCCGCAGGCCGCGTACTTCTCGCGTGAGCTGAACCTGATGAGCGGCGATCTTCTGGTGCTGTACACGGACGGCCTCACGGAGGCCCGCTCGGGCGGCCAGATATTCGGTGAGGATCGAATAGCGGGGCTTGTGCGGCGCGACCCGGGCCAGGACACGACCATCTTGTGCAAGACCCTGCTCGAGGCCGCCCGAGATTTCTCCTCAGAGCCGTTGAGCGACGACGTAGCGATCCTGGCCGTCCGCAAGGTCTGACCCACGCGGCCAGCCCGGACGGGCCCGGCGGTACCGTGGGGTACCGGTGCCCTGGTGCGACGACTGCAGCAAGTTCTGGGACGACCGGAGCGTCGTGGACGCATCGGGGAGTTGCCCTACCTGCGGACGCGTTCTCGCGCCTGCGCGCAAAGGTGTGCCATGGCATTTCAAGCTGATGCTCGTCGCTCTGGCCGTGTACATGGTGTACCGGATCTACTGGCTGGTGGAGTGGCTACCCAAGCACATCTGAGGCTCCTACCCGCGGCGTACGTAGCGGCGGAGTACTAGGGTCGTATTCCCAACCGGGCGGTGGCGCAGTTTGGTAGCGCACCAGACTGGGGGTCTGGGGGCCGCGGGTTCAAGTCCCGCCCGCCCGACGCAAGAGGGCCCCGGGGTTCCCCCGGGGCCCATGTCTCTCACGCCCGCATGGGGCGGCTAAGTCTGCTACCAGGCGGGGCGGTACGCGCCGCGACCCATGGCCGAGCTGGTCTCGTAGTCGATCTCGTCGTCGATGCTGCCGAAGACCTCGGTCACCCAGTCGAGCCGCTCCTTGAGTATGCGCTCGACACCCGCCTGAAGAGTCGTCGAGCTGATGGCGCACGACGAGCACGAACCTTGCAACTGGACCTCGATGACACCAGAGTCGACGTCGGCGCTGACCAGAACCAGATCGCCGCCGTCCGCCTGGACCGCGGGGCGGATCAAGTCGATCAGCTCGTTGAGGTCGGCCAGTCTCTGTGCTCGTTCGTCGTCAGTCAGCATTCGCTCATTACCTCCATACCCATTCTGGCAGGAAGGCCGCCGGAACCGGCAGCCGGTACCCTGCGCCGGTGACCGAGGCCCCAGTTGCGACCGTGACGCGTCGCAAGCGGGCCCGCTGGGTCCCGGGCCTGATCGCGTTGGCTGCGTTGCTCGCGATCGGAATCGTGTTCGGCGCCGGCGGTGACCTCTCCCACCCGCCGCCGAAAACGCTTTCCGGTAGCGACGTCGCCGCACAACTGGCGACAGGGCTGCAGGCGCTCCGCTCGACCTCGTCGCCGCCAAGCGTCGTCTGCCCCGAGCACGAGCCCGTGAGAACAGGTCTCAGGTTCCAATGCCACTTCGACCAGGGCAAGCCGATCGACGTCGTAGAGATCGACGACCGAGGTCACCTGCGGTGGTCGCTGCCCTCACCGAGTCCCACCGCCTGAGCCGGCCCGTCCCCGGCCGCCGGCGCGACGCCGTTGCACTTTACCTGGGCTGCCGCGCTTGGCCGTTGTCCCCTCCATCACGGCCCGGACCCTGTCCATCGACGCCGACAGGTCGGCCCTGAAACACTGGAGCGCCGCGATCTTGGAGTCGACCGTCTCGGTGAGATCCTCCCGCACCTTCAGCGCCTGACGCAGCAGCAGCGCCCGGCGGGCGGACCCCTCCGACGCTGCGTCGTATTCCGCCCTGATCGCGGCCAACCGGTCGTCGCTTGCGAGCACGGCGCGGATCTCGTCGAGGTTGAAGCCGAGCAACGCCTGCAGTTCCCGGATGCGCCGCACGCGCGTCAGGTCGCCTTCGGAGTACCGCCGGAGCCCTCCTGGGGTGGAAGCTGTAGGCGTCAGAAGACCGATCTGCTGGTAGTAGCGCAGCGCTCTCTCGGAAACGCCGCATTGGGCGGCCGCCTTGGCTATACCGACGAGCTTCCCCTCCGGCTGCGGCCGCGACGTGGAAGACCTTTTCACGGCGCCCCACCACCCGCCCTCACCTCGACCCCGGTCACCTCGGCGACCGCAGCCATGCCTTCGGCGACTTCGTCGGCCAGAGGCTCTCGCTCGTGGAAGTAGACGCCTCCTCGTAGCAGCGATGCGATAGCCGCAAGGATGGTGATGCCCGCCGCGAAGAAGAGAGCCAGATGCAATCCGGTGGCAAACGGTGACGAGATGAGTCGAGGGAAGAACTCGCGGCCGGTCAGGTAAGCGGCCTTGGAGTGGGGGAGAGAGGCGAGCACGCCCGAATGCCCGAGCTCGATCTGGATGGCGTTGTAGCCGAGGAACGCGGCGAAGAGAGTGCCGATGGGCGGCAACCCTGCGACCGCCCGGGCAGCTCCGCTCGGGACGCCCTGAGCGACGAGTCCGCTGTATAGATGTCCCGGCAGGGTCGCTGCGAGACCGAGGGTGATCACGGTGAAGAACGCGCCCATCGACAGCACCTGAGCCGAGTTCTGGAAGGTGGTGAGCATGCCGGCTCCGGCACCCCTCTGCTCGGGAGGAAGGCTGTTCATCACGCCTGCCTGGTTCGGGGAGAAGAACATGCCGGCACCGAGCGCCCACACCAGGATGAGCGCGGCGAACGCCGGGTACGCGAAGTCGATGGGCAAGGTGTTCATCAACAGAAACGCCCCGGCGCTGATCGCCAGACCCGCCGTCGCGAACGGCCTGGCTCCGAAACGGTCCGAGAGGATCCCCGAGATAGGCCCGGAGACGAGGAAGCCGACCGTCATCGGGATCATATAGATGCCCGCCCACAACGGCGTCTCGGCGAAGCTGTAGCCGTGGAGGGGCAGCCAGATCCCCTGTAGCCAGATGATGAGAACGAACTGGAGGCCACCTCGGCCCGTAGCCCCCAGCGCGCCGGCGATGTTGCCGGCGGTGAAGGCCCGTATACGGAACAGCCTCGGCCGGAACATCGGGTCCGCCACCCTGAACTCCACCCAGACGAACACGGCGAGCAGCACCAACCCGGCGACGATCGTCGCGATGACGAACGGGTTGGTCCAACCCATCGTGTGATGGCCGTACGGCTGGATCGAGTACACGATGCCCACCAGAAGCGAGATCAGGCCGAGAGCGAAGGTGATGTTGCCCGCCCAGTCGATGCGCGATGGCGTCCGTACCCCGTTGTCGTGGAGCTTGAGATATGCCCAGATGGTCGCGAAGAGACCAACTGGCACCGAAACGAGGAATACGAGGCGCCACTCGATGGGGGCGAGGACACCGCCGAGTATCAACCCGATGAACGATCCGCTGACAGCCGCGATCCCGTTGATGCCCATTGCCATGCCCCGCTCGTGGGGTGGGAACGCGTCAGTCAGGATCGCGTTCGAGTTGGCGAAGAGAAGGGAAGCACCGACGCCCTGGAAGACCCGCATGACGATCAGCCATATGGCAGCCGCCGTCCCGGTCATCCACGTGACGGACAGCAGCACGGAGAACACGGTGAACACGGCGAACCCGAGGTTGTACATGCGAACCCGGCCGTACATGTCGCCGACCCGACCGAAGCTCACGACCAGTACGGCGGTGACGAGCATGAAGCCCATCAGCAGCCAAAGGAGAAACGACGTGTTCGCGGGGTTGAGGGGATCGAGGTGGATGCCTCGGAAGATGTTCGGCAGCGAGATCAAGAGGATCGATTGGTTGATCGTCGCCATGAGCACGCCAAGCGTCGTGTTCGAGAGCGCGACCCACTTGTAGCGAGGTCCGGGAACCCGGTCGCCGCCATCGCCTCGCTGGATCATGACGGAACAACTCTAACGTCAACGTCAGAGTCTGCTGGCATGGCCGGGGCGTTCCGCTCGCTCCGACGGAGAAGGGCTCAGGCCGATCCGGGCCCGCCGGGCGCCGTAGAATCCGCCATATGACCGAGGAAGCGGCGAATGGTGAAGACCGCATCCTCACCGTTCCGAATCTCATAACCCTGGTCAGGCTCTTGTGCATCCCGGTGTTCGTGCTGCTGCTACTGCGGCCTCACCACGCCGGCTGGTATCCCGCCGCTCTGCTCCTCGGAGGACTGGGTGTCAGCGACGGTGTGGACGGTTACGTGGCTCGTCACTTCAACCAGATCTCCACCCTCGGAAAGGTTCTCGATCCCGTCGCCGACAGGCTCCTGCTCGGAGTCGGGGCAGTGTCGATCATCGCCGTCGGTGCCGTACCCGTGTGGGTGGCCGTCGTGGCCCTGGCGCGGGAGGCTCTTGTCGCCGGCGGATTCCTCTACGTGGCCGCGGCGGGAGGGCGCCGCATGGACGTGCAATGGGCCGGCAAGGCGGGGACGTTCGCTCTCATGTGCGCCTTGCCTCTGTTCCTTGGCGGCCACGCCAACGACGACTGGCATTCGATAGCCGAGGCTCTCGCCTGGGTGTCCACCGTCCCGGCCCTGGTTTTCGGCTGGTACGCGGCGTTCACCTACGTACCAAAGGCCCGCGAGGCCATCGCCGAGAGCCGGCACGAGCGCGCAGCCCAACTCGAAGGTGCCGCGGAGTCCCTGCGGTGAAGGCGGTCATCATGGCCGGTGGCGAAGGGACACGGCTCAGACCCCTCACGTCGAACCAGCCCAAACCCATGATGGCGGTGGCGAACCGGCCGATGATGGAGCACGTCGTGGAGCTCCTGAAGAAGCACGGTTTCCATGACATCGTCGTGACGGTCGCGTTCCAGGCCAACGCCATCCGGACCTACTTCGGGGACGGTTCGGAGTTCGGGGTCCGGATGGTCTACGCCACCGAGGAGAACCCGCTCGGGACGGCGGGTTCGGTCCGCAACGCCATGGAGGAGCTGACGGAGACATTCCTCGTCATCTCCGGCGACGTCGTCACCGACATCGACCTGCGAGCGATCGTGAAGTTTCACGCGGAGAAGAAGGCGCTCGCGACCATCGGCTTGAAGGCGATGGACAACCCCCTCGAGTTCGGCATCGTCATCACCCGGGAAGACGGCTCCATAGAGCGCTTCCTGGAGAAACCGACGTGGGGGCAGGTCTTCTCCGACACGATCAACACCGGCATATACGTGCTTCAGCCGGAGATCTTCGACTACATCGAACCGGACAAACCGGTTGATTTCTCCTCTGAGGTCTTCCCGAGGCTGCTGGACGACGGCATGCCGGTGTTCGGTTACGTAGCCGAGGGCTACTGGGAGGACGTGGGGACCCTCGACGCCTACATCAAGGTTCACCAGGACGTGCTCGACGCCCAGGTCGCGCTCGACATCCCGGGGTTCCGGATGGGGGAGGGCATCTGGCTCGGAGAGGGGTCGGAGGTCGACCCGGCGGCTGTCGTCGACGGCCCCGCCATCATCGGGGACTACTGCCGGGTGGAGGCCGGCGCACGCCTCGCTGAGTACAGCGTGCTCGGATCCAACGTGCGCGTCGGAGCGGATGCGTTCGTGGAGCGCTCCGTCGTGCACGACAACGTTTACCTGGGACCGGGAGTGCGCCTGCGCGGAGCGGTCGTCGGCAGGTCGAGCGACCTGAGGCGCGGCGCCCGGCTCGAAGAAGGGGTGGTCCTGGGCGAAGAATGCTTCGTGGGCGACCACGCGGTCATCAACCCAGGCGTGAAGGTCTACCCGTTCAAAACAGTCGAGCACGGTGCGATCGTCAACTCGTCGATCGTCTGGGAGTCCCGGGGCGCCCGGAACCTGTTCGGGAGGCTCGGCGTGGCCGGCCTCGCGAACGTCGACATCTCCCCGGAGCTGGCCGTCCGTCTCGCGATGGCGTACGGGACGACGATGAAGAAGGGCTCCACGGTCGTGGCGTCCCGTGACACGAGCCGAGCGGCCCGAGTCCTGAAGCGAGCGATGATGGTCGGCCTCAACGCTTCGGGGGTGGACGTGGCGGACCTCGAAGTGGCCACCATCCCGGTCACTCGTTTCGGCGTGCGCATCGAAGGGGGAACGGGCGGTTTCACCGTCCGTCTCGCACCCGACGACCCGCAGTCAGTGGTCATACGCTTCTTCGACGCGGGCGGCATCGACATCTCGGAGACGGCCCAGAAGAAGATCGAACGGCTCTTCTACCGCGAGGACTACCGGCGGTCCCTGGCAGGCGAGATCGGCGACCTTCGGTTCCCTGTCAGAACGGCTGAGTTCTACACGGCGGTCCTGATGGAGAACATCGATGTCGATGCCGTCAGGGCCGCCCGTTTCAAGGTCGTGCTCGATTACGCGTACGGAGCCGCGAGTTTCGTGATGCCCAACGTCTTGTCGAAGCTCGGAGCCGAGGTGCTGTCGGTCAACCCTTACGCGTCGACCCGGCAGTCCCTCAGCTTCGACCGGTGGGAGCACGCCGCGAAGGTGTCCGAGTTGGTGCGAGCATCCGGGGCGCATCTCGGCGCCGTCATCGACACCGACGGCGAGCACATCACCTTCGTGGACGACAACGGACACGTCCTCACCGACGACCAGGGGTTGATGGCGCTGCTCCGCCTGGTCCTCGACGACGCCGACCGCAGGGGAGGTACGCCGCCGTCTGTCGCGCTGCCGGTATCGGTGGGCCGGGCCGTCGAGGCGATGTGCGAGGAGGCCAACGCGACCTTGCTGTGGGCCAAGCTGTCGACCCCGCATCTCATGGAGCTGGCCTCCGCGCCGGGGGTGCGTTTCGCGGCGAGCCAGGAAGGCGGCTACATCTTCCCCGGATTCCTCCCCGCCTACGACGCCGTGGCAGCGCTCGTCGAGACCCTGACCCTCCTGGCGTCGTGCGGCCGGCGAATGTCCGAGATCGTGGCGAGGCTCCCGGTGGTGAGGGTCGCCCACGAGGCCGTGGTGACGCCCTGGGACAAGAAGGGCCTCGTCATGCGGATGGTCATGGAGTGGGCGAAGGACCGCGACGTGACACTCGTCGATGGGGTGAAGGTGCTCCACAACGACGGCTGGGCGCTCGTCTTCCCCGACACCGAAGAACCCTTGACTCACGTGTGGGCAGAGGCGTCCACCGACTCCGACGCCAGGGCGCGTGCGCAGGAGTACGCCCGCCGCATACGGAATCTCCTCCGCTCGTGAAGGGGATGCTCCGGGCGACGAGCCGTTGGCGCGTCGGATAAGTTCCGTTGCATGAATGTCCCCGACGAGCTCCGCTACACCGCGGATCATGAATGGGCGCGTCTCGAGGGAGACGTGATCAGGATAGGGATCACCGACTACGCGCAGGACGCCCTGGGTGACGTGGTGTTCGTGCAGCTGCCGGAGCCGGGCGCCGCCGTGTCGGGATCCGAATCCGTCGCGGAGGTGGAGTCGACGAAGTCGGTGTCCGACATATACGCCCCTGTCGCCGGCACGGTCGTCGAGGTCAACGCCGAGCTCGGCGACTCACCTCAACGGCTCAACGAGGACCCCTACGGTGAAGGTTGGATCTGCGTCATACGACCCACCGATCCGGCCGCGCTCCAGGACCTCCTGGACGCCGAGGGCTATCGAAAGCTGATCGAGAGCTGATAATCACGGGTGACGTCGATCTTCTGTAACCGCTGCGGTCACCGCAACCCCGAGGGGTCGAACTTCTGCTCCTCTTGCGGCGCGGTGCTCGAGCATCCCGAGGGTGGCGACTCGACCGTTTCGACGATCACGCTCTCGCCCGTCGAGGCCACCGGCGAAGTCGGCGAAGAGGAGGTCACCGTCGCAGTGGACGACCTGCCGCCCGAAATGGGCATGCTCGTGGTCAAGCGGGGCCCGAACGCCGGATCGCGCTTCATCCTCGGTCCCGGCACCACCACCGTCGGGCGTCATCCCGACAGCGACATCTTCCTCGACGACGTGACGGTATCCCGCCGGCACGCGGAGTTCGTCCACGAAGGGCGGGAGTTCTCCGTGGACGACGTCGGCTCGCTCAACGGGACCTACCTGAACCGGGAACGCATCGACCAGAAGAGCCTGATCCACAGCGGCGACGAGGTCCAGATCGGCAAGTTCAAACTCGTCTTCCTGTTCGAGGTCCGGGGCCGATAACCCGTGGCGGAGCGGTCGCACCTCTCGATCGGCGAGGTTCTCTCCCTGCTTCGCGAGGAGTTCCCCGACGTCACCATCTCGAAGATCCGCTTCTTGGAGAGCCAGGGGCTCGTCGATCCTGAGCGCACACCGTCCGGTTACCGCAAGTTCTACGACCAGGACGTCGAGAGGCTCAGGTGGATCCTGCGCCAGCAGCGGGAGCACTTCCTGCCCCTCAAGGTGATCCGCGGCCGGCTCAGCGAGCACCCCGACGAACCCGCCGCCAACGGCGCAACGCCGGAGGAAGGCGCCGATGAGCCTGGCTCCGGCAGCGAGGCACCGACCTCCAGCTCCTCGCCGGCACATCCGGCGGCCACCACTGCGACCACCCCGACAAGCCGGCCGGCGCCGTCGGCCCGGGTGCCCGCACGTGAGGGACGCCGCGCCGGGCGCAGCGAGGAGCCGGCCACCTTGCCGGGGCTCGGCGCCGAGACCGGGGAGGCGGCCCCCGCTCCGGCCGAGGCGCCAAGCCCACACCAGACGGCCGCCGCCGGCGTGGAGGCCGACAGCTACACGGCCGAGGAACTGGCCGTTGCAGCGGGAACGACGCCGGGCCTGGTCAACGAGCTGAAACAGTACGGGCTCATCTCCATCCACGCGGTGGTGGCCGGAACCGCCTATTTCGACCGGAGCTCGCTCGATGTCACGAAAGCTGCCGCGGGATTCGCGCTGCACGGGGTCGAAGCGCGGCACCTCCGGGCTTGGCGGAACTCGGCGGACCGCGAAGCGGCGCTGTTCGAGCAACTCGTAATGCCGCTGCTGCGCCAGCGCAACCCCCAGGCCCGCCGCCAGGCGGCCGAGATGGTCTCCGACCTCTCGCGACTGGGGGGCGAGCTGCGCGCGGCTTTGCTCGAACGGGCTTTGCGCGAGATCCGCTGACCGGCAGGCGTCGCCCCCGACGTTCGAAGTGTCGGGTTGGAACGGCTGCGGCGGCGGTAACGTTCTGTCCATGGTGGAGATGCACCTGAGCGCAGTACGGGTGGAGCTTCCTAGCAACACGCCGATCCTGTTATTGCAGGAGGTCCAGGGCTCCCACCGGACGCTGCCGATATACATCGGCCCGGCGGAGGCTCAGGCGATCGCGTTCGCGCAGCAGGGCGTCGAGACCCCGCGGCCGATGACCCACGACCTGATGAAGGACCTTCTCGACGAACTGGGCGCTCACATAGACCGTGTGGTCATCACCGAGCTTCGGGACCGGACGTTCTTCGCGGATATACATCTGCTCTCCGCTGGTCAGCGCCACGTGATCTCGGCGCGGCCTTCGGACGCGGTGGCTCTGGCCCTCCGGGCCGACACCGCTATCTACGCGGAGGAGGCGCTCCTCGACGCCGAGGGAGTCCTGCTCCCCGTTGACGATGAAGCCGAGCCCCCCGAAGCGGACGAGCTCGTTTCCGAGTTCCGCCAGTTCATCGAAGGGATCCGCCCCGAGGACTTCGAGTCCTGATACCGCACTGGAAGACACCCCCCGAACAAGCGGTTGCAATCCCGGTCCTGGTGCAGCACACTGTCGTAACTACTCGTCTGTGATCCCTGGAGGGGCGGACATGGCAGCAGCTGACCAGCACGGCGATACCGGCTACCGCGGCCCCCAGGTGTGCTCGATCGTCGGGATCACGTACCGCCAGCTCGACTACTGGGCCCGAACCGGGCTGCTGCACCCGTCGATCACCGAGGCCAGGGGGAGCGGCTCGCAGAGGCTGTACTCCTATACCGACCTGGTGCAGTTGAAGGTGATCAAGCGCCTGCTGGACGCCGGCCTCTCGCTGCGGGCGGCACGAAAGGCTATCGAATGTCTTCGCTCGACCGGGGATGACCTGGCCTCGGCCAACCTGGTCATCGACGGCAAGAGCTCGGTGCTCGCCCATTCGGGCGAGGAGGTCATCGACCTCCTCAAGGGGGGCCAGACCGTCCTCAACATCGTGCCGCTCGGGGGGGTCGTCTCCGAACTGCAGTCAGCGATCACCGAACTGGGGCTCGATGTGCCGGCGCCGGTGGAAGCCCGCATGGCGGCTCCCCGAGATGGCCGCGGCGTTGCCGCGCGACCGGCGCGCAGAACCGGCGCCTGATCCCGCCGCCACCACCGCAGGGTGACCCGGCTGACGCTCTAGGCTGGCTCGGGTGACCGACGCCGGACCGACGCTTCGACATTCTCCGCTCGACTCGGTCCATCGGGCACTGGGCGCCAAGATGGTCCCGTTCGGCGGCTGGGAGATGCCCCTTGCCTATAGCGGCGGGACCATCGCCGAGCACACCGCCTGCCGTACGGACGCGGTCGCCTTCGACGTGAGCCACCTCGGCACGGTGAGGGTCGCCGGTCCGGACTCCAGGGATCTCCTTCAGTCGACGCTCACCAACGACCTCGCGAAGGTGGGTCCCGGCCGCGCCCAGTACACCCACCTGCTCGACGACGCGGACGGTTCTGTGCTCGACGACATCATCGTGTGGTGGCTCGACGAGCAGACCTTCGACGTGATGCCCAACGCCTCCAACACCGCCAGGGTCCGATCGGCGATCGGAGGTGTCGACGTGACAGCCGAACGGGCGGTGATCGCCGTCCAAGGCCCGAACGCCCGCCGGCGGCTCTCGACCGTCACACCAGAAGCCGCGGCGGTGGGGCGTTTCCGTGTGGCCCCTTTCTCCTGGAACGGCGCGGAGTGCGTCGCCGCGGGCACCGGCTACACCGGTGAGGACGGGGTCGAATGCCGGATCCCCGCGGCAGTTGCGCCATCCTTCTGGGAGACCCTCCTGGCGACCGGGGTGCTCCCCGCCGGCCTCGGAGCCAGGGACACGCTCCGGCTGGAGGCGGCCCTCCCGCTCCACGGCCACGAGCTCGGGCCCGGGATCACCCCTCTCGAGGCGGGGCTGGAATGGGTGGTGTCCTGGACCAAGCCAGAAGGGTTCCGTGGCAAGGACGCCCTCGAACGCCAGAAGAAGGCCGGGCTGACCAGGAAGCTCGGTGGGCTCGCAACCGAGGGACGGCAACCCCCGAGGACCGGGGCGGCCGTCCTTCACGACGGCCGCCAGATCGGCGAGGTCACCAGCGGCAACTTCTCGCCCGTTCTCGGGCACGGCATAGCGCTGGCGTTCCTCCCGCCAGACCTCGAGCCCGGCGGCACAGTCGAAATCGACCTTCGCGGCAAGCACGTTCCGGCGACGGTCGTACCACTCCCGTTCGTAGAGAAGAAGGGTTAGCGCAGTTGGGTGACTTCGTCCCGCACACGGAGGCCGAGATCGCGCAGATGCTCGCGGATATCGGTCTCGAATCCTTGGACCAGTTGTTCGAAGTGGTGCCCGAGGCGCTCCGCCTCGCCGGCGGCCTCGCGGTAGCGCCCGGGATGCCGGAGGCCGACGTCCTGGCCGAAATGGGCAGGCTCGCCTCTAAGAACAAGGTCGGCTCCGACCTGATCTGCTTCGCCGGCGGCGGGGCGTACGACCACGACATCGCGTCGGCGACGACCCGGCTCGCCTTCCGGTCGGAGTTCGTCACCGCCTACACGCCCTACCAGCCCGAGGTGGCTCAAGGGGTGCTCCAGGCTCTCTTCGAGTACCAGACCCTCGTGTCGCGCCTGGCCGGTCTTCCTATCGCCAACGCCTCCCTCTACGACGGCGCCAGCGCAGCGGTCGAAGCCGTCAACCTCGCCGCAGCCGCGACACGACGCCAGACCATCTGGGTCAGCGGCGGGCTGCATCCACACTGGCGCTCCGTGCTGCAGACGTTCGCCGTCGGCACGGGCCACCACCTGGTCGATGTTCCTCTGCGAAGCGGCTTGACGGACTGGTCCGCGCCACCCGAGGGGGGGGAGGAGCCCGCCGCGTTGCTGGTGGCCTCGCCCAACTACCTGGGCGCGATCGAGGACGTCCGCGCAGCGCGTGCAGCCGCCGACCGGCACGGAGCTCTCCTGCTCGCGGCGATCGACCCGGTGTCCGCCGGCCTGCTGCGAAGCGCGGGCGAGGACGGCGCCGACGTGGTCGTGGGGGAGGGGCAGCCCTTCGGGACCCCGCTCTCGTTCGGCGGCCCCTACCTCGGTCTGTTCGCTTGCGGGATGGACCAGGTGCGGCGCCTTCCCGGGCGGCTCGTCGGCCAGACGCTCGACACCGAGGGCCGGCGCGCGTACGTGACGACACTCCGGGCGAGGGAGCAGGACATCCGCCGCGAGAAGGCGTCGTCGAACGTCTGCACCAACCAGACCCTCATCGCCGTGGCGTGCATGATCCAGATGTCCTGGCTCGGCACCGCCGGCCTCAGGGAGCTCGCCCTTCGCTGCGCACGGGGCACCCGCTACGCCCGCGAGGCCGTGACCGCCATCCCGGGGGTGGAGCTGCTCGCGACCGCTCCCACGATGCGCGAGTTCGCGGTGTCGCTGCCGGTTCCGGCCCCGACAGTGGTGGGGCGCATGGCAGAGGAAGGGTTCCTCGCCGGAGTGCCTGTCGGTATCGAAGGAGGCATCGTGCAAGACGGCGGCGACGCGTTGCTGATAGCGGTCACCGAGAAGCGAACCAAGGAGGAGATCGACTCGTTTGTGTCCGCTCTCGAAAAGGCGGTGAGGTGATGTCGCCCGCGCCCGGCGGTAAGGCGTCGAGCGCGCCGGTCGTAGGCCGCGACCACGAGCCGACGATCTTCGAGTACTCCAGTCCGGGCCGGCGGTCCGCGTCGTTCCGGACCACCGGCGTCCCCGAGTGGGACGCGGACGAACTCGTCCCGGCGCAGCACCTCCGGGCCGAACCGATCGGCCTGACCGAGGTGTCCGAGCGGGATCTCGTGGCGCACGTGACCCGTCTCACCCACCGGCAGTACTCGGTGGATCTGGGTGCCTACCCGCTCGGGTCCTGCACCATGAAGTACAACCCCAAGCTCTGCGACGATGCCGCGTCGCTGCCCGGTCTTGCCGCGGCGCACCCCGCAACACCCGAGCATCTCGTGCAGGGGTGGTTGGAGCTGTTGTGGTCGCTCGCCGACACGCTCTGCCGTATCACCGGCATGGCGGCCGCCACCCTCCAACCACCGGCGGGCGCGGCCGGGGAGCTCACCGGCCTTCTGCTCATGCGCGCTTACCACGCGTCCAAAGGCGAGACCCGCCACAAGGTGATAATCCCCGACTCGGCGCACGGCACCAACCCGGCGTCGGTCACCCTCGGGGGGTACGAGACGGTCACCGTCCCGTCGGACCGCAGAGGCCTCGTGGATCTGGACGAGTTGCGCTCGCGTCTCGACGACGATGTTGCAGGCATCATGCTCACCAACCCGAACACGCTCGGCCTGTTCGAAGAGGACATCGCACAGATCGCCGGCGCGGTCCACGAGGTGGGCGGCCTTCTCTACTACGACGGCGCCAACCTCAACGCCATCCTCGGTGTCACCAGGCCCGGCGACATGGGTTTCGACATAGTGCACATGAACCTGCACAAGACCTTCGCGGTGCCCCACGGCGGGGGAGGCCCGGGCGCAGGGCCGGTGGCGGTGTCCCCGCGCCTGAGCGACTTCCTGCCCGGCCCTCTTGCGATCCGGCGCGACGACGGCACCTTCGGCTGGGACACGCCGGCCAGATCCATCGGACGCATCCACAGCTGGCATGGCAACGCGCTCGCGCTCGCGCGCGCCTGGTCGTACATCCTCGCCAATGGCGGCGACGGTCTGCGGCGCGTAGCGGAGGGCGCTGTCCTCAACGCCAACTGGCTCAGGCACCGGTTGCGCGGCGTGTACGACCTGCCCTACGACCGGCCCAACATGCACGAGTTCGTCGCTTCGACGACGTCGCTCAAGAAGCAGAAGGGTCTACGCGCCCTCGATGTGGGCAAACGGCTGCTGGAGGAAGGCTTCCACGCTCCGACCGTCTACTTCCCGCTCATCGTCGAAGAAGCACTGATGATCGAGCCGACAGAGACGGAGTCGCCTCAGACCCTCGAGGCCCTCGCCGATGCTCTCATCCGCATCGCGGCGGACCCGCCGGGGGAGGGCGCTGCGGCTCCGCGCACCACGCCTGTGGGCCGTGTCGACGAAGCACGGGCGGCGCGGACGCTGCTGCCGACCTGGGACGCCGTAGTGGAGGCCGGCTGAGTCAGCCGAGCGACTCGCGCAGGGCCTCCTGCGCCGGGTGTGCCTGGATGACGTGCCGCAACCCCTGCGCAGTCGCCGAGAGGTAGCGCCGGGTCGTCTCGAGGCTGGCGTGGCCGAGCAGCTCCTGCAGTTCGACGACGTCGGCGCCGGCTTCGAGCGCCGAGGTCGCGAAGGTGTGACGCAACGCGTGGACGAGAGCGCCGGCGGGCACCTGGGCTCGCACACCGGCGCGCACGTAGAGCTTCTCGACGAGGTAGCGGATCTGGTCGACGCTCAACCGCCGTCCGCGTACGTCGACGAACAGCGGGGCCGAGGGATGGTCGAGATCCTCTTTGGGGAAAAGAGCGGCCCGCTCGCGCAGGTACGCCTCCAGCACCCCGTCGAGCGTCGCGGTGACCGGGATGGGCCGCGCCTTACCGCCCTTGCCCTTCACTTCCATCCGCCGCGCGCCGACCTCGCCCACCAACGACCCCACGTTCAGCCCGCAAGCCTCCGCCTCGCGTATCCCCGTCACGCAGAAGGTCGCGATCACTGCCAGGTCTCGCGCGGGCCACGGGTTGCGCGAACGAGGATCGGGTTCTGCGGCGGTCCGGATCAACCGCGTTATCGCGCCCGGGGCACGGATCGAGCGGGGCAGTACGGTCGGGGTCTTGGGTTTCGGAATCGCCGCCATCGGGTTACCCTCCAGGACCCCCTCCGCCACGAGGAAGTCGAAGAAGCTCGACCAGGCAGAATGCGCCCGGCGCACCGATGCCGCGGCGTGGTCCGACGCCCATGAAGCGAACGCCGCGCGCAGCGCCGACCGCTCCAAGTGGGGGAGTTGCAAGTCGCCGTACTCGCCGATGCCCTCGAGGATCGCGAGCCTCCCGGCCACGCCCTGCACGTCGCGCCGGTAGGCCGTGAGCGTTGCCGGTGACGGCTTGGCCGCGCCCATGTGCACCAGCCACGCGTCGACGGCGTCGGTCACGTCCGACGATGCGTTGAGACGCCTTCGTGCGACGATCGGATTGGCGGGGGAGGGAGCCACTGCCCGACCCAGGCTAAGACCCCGGCCCGGCGGGACGGTGGACCGGGCTCCCGGCTCGGTCTTTTCCTATAGTCCGGATAATCACAGTTATCCGTAACTTTGCGAGGACGTCTTGGCGACTCCTAGGCCTCGGGCTTGCGGGCTTCGGCCTTCGCCTTGCGGACCCGAGCGTCGCGCTGCTTCTTGCGGCGAATCCGGTCGTGCTTCCAGCGGACGGTCGATCTAGCTCCTCGGCCCATGGCGGCGCACCCTAGTCGCGCAGGAAGTCCATCGCCGCCTCGATGAAGCGGAAATCCTTAGGCGTCCCGAAGTGATCGGCGCCGGCGAGGGCGGCCAGGCGCGCGTCGGGCAGCGCCGCCATCAGCTTGTCCGCCGGCCCGGCGAAGTCGCGATCGCCCAGTACCACGAGGACCGGTACCGACACTCCGGCGAGGTCGTCTGGCACCAGAGGCTCGCGCGGGCGGCGGAGGCAGGCTGCGAGCGCTGCCGGGTCGTTGCCGGGGGCTTTGGCGAAGACGGCGAAGGCTTGCGCAACACCCGGGTCTCCATCTGACACCGAGCCCGTCTCGATGGCCCGGGCTGCGGCTTCGGGGTCGTCGTGGCGGAAGATGTTGTCGCCGACTCCCCCGACGACGATCTTGCGGAACCTGCCAGGCTGGTCCGCCGCAACCCTGAGCAGCAGCTGGCCGCCCAGGCTGAAGCCGATCGCGTCGACCTGACCGTCGCCTGGCAAAGCCGCCGCGACCGCCGCCTCCATCCCGATGTAGGCCTCGGGGTCGTGGGGCTTGTCCGCGCTGCCGTGACCGGGAAGGTCGAACCCGATCACCTCGCGGCCCTCGTCGGCGAGGATGTCCACCCAGCCCGGTTCCCGCCAGTTGCGCTCGTACGACGACGCAAACCCGTGGACGAGCAACACCGGTGGAAGAGCCATCGGCCAAACGTACATGAGCCCGGACGGGGCCCCATCGCCCCGCCATCCGTGTTCTACGGGACATCCCCGTTTTGTGGGACGGAGCCGTCGTCTGACGACGTGGGTGTCCCGCAAAACGGATTGGTCCCGCAAAAAATCGTTGAGGCTGCAGGAGAGTGTCCCGTTCCTGCTTTCCTCTGATGACCATGGCCGCTCTCCGGTAGCGTTGATGCGTGCCCCGCCGGATCGAGATCGAGCTGACAAGCACGCGCCCCGAGGGCACGTGGACCTGGCGCGCGGCGGGGGCCAAGGAGCCCAAGGGCGTAGTCGACGGATCGCTTCTCTACGACGGCGCCAAGGTCGGTGACGTTCTAAAGGCTGAAGCCGACTTCGAGATCGATGGCATAACGATCGTCTCCGTCGCCGCCCCCAAGGTCGACGCCCGCCGCGATCCGGAGCGACTCGAGATCATCGGTCCGTCCCGACCCGACACGCCGGGAGTCACCACGCAGCTGACCGGCAGATCGGAACGCAGAGGCCCCGGACGCCGCCGCGAGGGCGACCAACGACCCCGCCGCGAGGGCGACCAACGAGGGGCACGAGACGCCGGGCGCGGCCCGGACCGCCGCCAGCGCCCACGCCCCTCCGCCGACGAGGAACCTTCGAAGCCGGCCGGCGACGCCGCCCCGCGCGAAGGATCGCGGCATGCCGCCCATCGACCCTCACGATCCGGGTCTGCAAAGCCCAGCGGTCGTGAAGGTTCTAATCGATCGGATCGTTCCGATCTCAGGGAGAAGCGCCTCAACCCCGGTCACGCCCACCGCCACGCGATCCTCGAATCGCTCGCGCCCGAGCAGCGGCCCGTCGCGGAGCAGGTGCTGCGCGGCGGCATCCCCGCAGTGCGGACCGCGCTGCACCTCGAGCGCGAGAAGGCCGCGGCCGAAGGACGGCCTGCCCCCAACACCGATCAGCTGATCGCGATGGCGGAGGACCTCCTCCCCCGTTTGAAGGCCGCCGAATGGCGGGATCGGGCGGAAGCCGCCGTGAAGTCGTCCGACGAGATCTCCATACGAGACCTGCGGTCCGTCGTCGCGGGGGCCGATGTCGCTCGCGACGACGAGACTCGCTCTCTAGCCGTCACCCTGCGCGAGGCCCTCGACCGCCGTATAGCCGGGCTGCGAACCGAGTGGTCGGAGGAGATCACCAAGCAACTGGACGGCGGGCGCGTGGTCAGGGCCCTGCGTCTCTCCGCCCGGCCCCCCGAGCCAGCCGCCCGTCTCGACGACGAGTTGGCGAAGCGCCTGAGCGATGCCGCGGGAGAGGCCATGTCGAGCGGCACCCCGCCTGACCTGTGGATAGCGTTGCTCGAAGCAGCTGTGGCTTCCCCGGTACGACGGACGATTTCCCCATCCGGGCTTCCCTCCGAGGGCACGCAGGACGTACGCCAAGCTGCGCTTCAGCAGTCGGGTCGCATCCCCGCGCTCGCAGCCATGCTCGGCGTCTCCATCCCGCCGCCACCGGCGCGCAAGCCACCTGCCGAGCGGCCACCCGCCTCGAAGGAAACGAGTAGCGGCCCTGCGAGCGAGCCCCGCAAGGATTCTTGACGAGGTTCGCGCCGAGCCCCCTTAGCTGAACGTGGCGAGGATGCCCCGGTCGTGGAGGAACTCCGCCAGGCCTTCCGTCAGCTTCAGATCGGTTACCTGCGACAGAGGCACCCACAAGACCTCTGCCGCGTCGTCACCGGCCACCGGTTCCGAACTGTCGATGATCGTGACATGGAAGTCGAGGATCACATAGTGGTAGCCGTCCCCGACCCGTTCCACCCATCCGGCCAGAGCGTCGCAGACACCTGTCAGGCCGGTCTCCTCGGCGAGTTCCCTGACCACTGCCTCGGCCAGGGTCTCACCAGCCTCGACGCGACCGCCGGGCACGGACCATTCGCCTTGCGCGGGCCCTCTGCCCCGCCGGACCAGCAGGATCTGATCTTCGTCGACGGCGATCGCGCCCACGCACAGCTCAGGGCGGCCCGTCTCGCCACTAGCCATCCGAGCCTTCCTCCAAGCTCTCGAGCGGATGATGCATCACGAGTAGGCGTGCGGTAAAGCCGTTGTCCTCGAAAAATGCCTTCGCCGAACGGCTCCCCGGCAAGGCCGGCGCGTCGACCCCGACGCACCCCCGCTCGGCCGCCCAGCGCATCACGCAACCGACCATCGCTTCGGCCACGCCGACCTGCCGGGCGTCGGGTTGGACGTAGATGACCTCGATCTCCGCAACCGGCTCGGCCCGCTCGCGGTCACAGACCGCCGATGCGAACCCCACACCGACCTCGTCGAACATGCCGAGGACGATCAGGTGGTCCGGATCTGACTGAGACCGCTCGAGTTCCGAGAGCAGATCCGGCCTGGTGAGGCTGCCTGCGAGCAGGGACCCTCCCCGCTGGCCGTCGAGCTCGGCTACCGCCTCCGACCAGAGGCCGGCCACGAATTCCAGCTCGGTGGCAGCCGCCTGCCGGGCGCGCTCCACCGGGCTGGGTCAGCCCTTGAGCTGTCCGACCCTGGTGAGGATCGTGCGGCGCCCCCGGTGAGCAGCCTCGTACTCTCCGACGGCGGCCAGTTCGTCCTGTGACAGGCCCGCCAGGCGCTGAACGACTTGCGATGCCGACAGCGAGTCGTAGCCGGGAATGGCGAGTCCCTCGGCGGGCAAGGCGGATCGGGAGCTCCTCCCGAAGTCGACGTCTATCACAGAGCCATTCCCTGCCGCGCCACTCGCTTTCGCGCCTTCCGCGGGGGAGGGCTCGGCATCGGGCTCGCCGGCGGCTTCGGGGGCCTCAGGGTGGCCTGAGAGACGCTCGTAGGAGCCGCTGCCACCCGTGGCCGTGTCGTGGGCGGCCGAGGGCGGCGCGGCGGCTGGCTGGCTGGGGGATGTCCTGTTGGGGGCAGCGGTCGGGGGCGCTGCTCCGCCGAGGCGCTTTTCGATCTCCTTGCGGCCTTGGGCCACAGCGAACTGCCCGACCATTCGGGCGATCGTCATCTGACCCTGCACCTGGGCACGGCCCTTGGCAGCCAGTTTCGGGAGCTCCTCCGCCGCGGTAAGGGCCAGGCCCACCGGGGCGTAGACGAGGAGATCCAGCGCGCTTTCGAGCGGGGACCGCTGATCTGTCACCTGGCGATCCTGCCCTGTTTGCGCCCGTTGCGCCAAGTCGCGATCCTCGACATCATCCGCTAGACACAGTCCCGGCAGAGCATCCGCTTGGGGTCGGCGAGCTGCCCGGGGTGCTTCACCAAGAAGCAGGATTGGCAGACGAACTCACCCGGCTGCTTCGGCAGGACCCGCAGGGGCGTATCACCGCGATCTTCGCCGTCGACGAGCTCGTCCTCGTCGTCGTCCTCCTCGTCGTCGACCACGACGAGGCGCTCCTTCAAGATCACGTCGAGGCTTGCCTCCACGTCGTCGGAGTCCTCGTCCTCGTCCTCGTCGTAGTCCTCGTCGTCCTCGCGGGCCTTGGTGACGACCTCGGCGCCACTGTCCTCGTCTGCGTCCTCCTCGTCGTCGACCAGCGCGTCGTCGTCATCGTCGTCGATAACGTCGTCGGGTTCCTCGTCGTCGAGGTCCTCGAGGTCCTCCTCGTCGAGGTCATCGGGCAGGTCGTCGGATTCTTGTAGCAGCTCGTCGTCGATCTCGTCTTTGGGCATCGTGTGAAAGAAACGTTCCTTATGAGCGCCGCCGTTGGTACGCCGCTCATCTAGTCGTGTGTCGGCGGCGGATACTAGAACCTACCGGGAGCGGACCGGGCCCAGGGACGAACAGCACGCCAGGCCCCCGTATTCCCCGATCGATCCTCGTGCCACGGCTGTCGGTCAATCCGGCCCGGCGAAGAGATCCTCACCAGGGCGGCGCGCGGCCGGGCGGCCGGAGATCCGTTGGTGCCGTTCGGTGCTCGCCGCCCTGCGCAATCAACCCAGGCGTGTCGCCCACCGACCGTTATCTACTTGGACCTCAGGCCACCCTTGCCCGCACGAGCTGAGCCCGCCCCCTAGGCGAGTACGACAGGTGCGCTACACATCATTGCCGACATGCCCCCACTCCCGTCAAGGGGCATTCCACCCCCGTAACCAGGGTCTTTGCGCGTAGCCGCAGGTCACACTGACGAGAAAATATTTCGGACGAATCGGACCCACCGCGAAGGGGATGACGGAGGCTGTGCAAGCGCTATTCGAAGCGCGGGATGAGCGCCTCCACGCTCGCAACGTAGGCCTGGGTATCGGGGAAGATGCCGTAGGTGCCGAGGTTCAGCGGGCCCTCGTAGTACGCGGCGATGGTGGCACAGCGGTTGTTCCCCTCCACGCCGGCGAGGTAGGCGAGGAAGGCAGCCGACATCCGGATGTTGTCGTTGACCGAGTTGATGTTCATCGGCATCCCGATCAACGTGCCGCTGATGAAGCTCGCGGTGCCCGGCATGATCTGGCCGGCACCGATCGCACCCGTCGACGACACGACGCCCTGCTGCCACCCCGATTCCTGCCAGGCGATCGCCTCGAGGAGCGGCAGGGAGACGTTGTAGTGGCGGGACCACTTGATGAACAGCGGCTGGAGAGCCAGCCGATCAGGTGACTGCCGGAGCAGGTCCGGTAGGACCCCCCACGTCCCGGGAGCGCCCGAGGAGGACATCGTGGCGCAAAACGACCACGGGTTCTCAGTCGTAGCGGAGGCGGTGGTAACCGCCGGAGTGGATCCGGCCGTCGAACCCGTCGTGGGAATCTGCAGCTGGCGACCGATGAGGAGCAGGTCGCTCGCCCTCATGTTGTTCGCCGCGGCCAGCTGGTTGACGGTTATCCCGTTGGCTCGGGCGATCGCCCACAGCGAATCGCCGGCCTTGACCACGTAGGAATGCCCGCTGCCGTAGGCGGCGGCGCCGGCCGCCAAGAGCACCCCGAGGGTCAGCAGCGACGCCCCCTTGCGCAAGAAACCTAAAGCCCGGGACGGCCCGATCAAGAATTTGGACGGCATGGATCAAGGAAGGTCCAATCCCTCCGCCCGCGGCCGTTGAACTTACAACATCAACAGCAGCCTCATCAACCCCTCGTTTAACAAACTCGGCCGCTCGCAGCCTCGACTTGAGCGTCAGATCCCGGCTCTCTCCTGGCGGCGCTGGGCTGCCCTGCGCTCCCCTTGCAGCCTCTCGAGGCCCTCGTCCTCGTAGTCGGCGAGGTCCACATGGGTCATCATCTCTGCGATCACCCGGTGCCCGGCTTTCTCCGCGATCAACCGGTGCATCTGCTGGCACACTTTCCGGTACTCCGGGTGTCCCTGGGGGGTGGTGCGCAACTCGAGGACGTGCATCGCCTCGCGGGCATTGAACTGCATCGCGTAGCGGATCCGGAAAGCCAGGGCCACCGCGTACGCCGCCTGAGTGGCCCCGAAACGACCGGCGAGCGCTGCGTGCAGCCCGGCCGATCGCTCCATCGCACCCGCGAACGTCCCCGACGCGCCTGCGTCCACGACCGATTGCGGCATGGTGTAGCCGTTGGCGGGGGTCAGGTCCTGCCACTCCACGGTTAGCAGGCGGTGCCTCTGCAGGTCCCGGAAGGCGCCATAGTCCGATACCACGTCGAAGCGGTACCCGGTTCGCTCCAACGCCCTGCCCGGACGGTGGCGGCGATTGGCCCGCTCCCCCACGTACGAGCGGACCACCCGCGCCCGATCCTCGTTGCTCATGGAGGCGACGCGCTCCTCCACCTTGTGCTCTGGAAGGCTCGTGTAGGGATAGAGCATCGCCGCGACGAGCTTCACCTCGGCTTCGGGATCCCAGTCGACGAGAGAAACCTCGGGGTCTCCGCCTAGCACCGGGTCCGCGTTGGTTCCCGCCTCACCGAAGAGACTCGAGACCACATCCGCCATCGCTGCCGATGTCGACTCGAGATAGTCGGAGTGTGCGACACCGCGATCGTCGACGTCGACCCTCTTCACCCAGGACGGGATCACCTTTCTCAGCTCCGTCAGTATGAGGTCGGCGTACGACCTGGCCTCGGGCAGTGGATGCGCCCTCATGCGGATCAGAAGCGACTCGTACGCCTGGCCACTCGCGTAGATCCCGAGGTTGGACGTGGCGCCGGCAGGTAGGACCCCCCGCAGCGCGTCGAAGGCCTTGGCCCGGACTGATTGTCTCCACGCAAAGTCCGAGTCGTCGGGCGTCTTCGGGTGTCGATCGGCGAACCAACCCTGCATGACGGGTAGCAGCTCGGCGTAGGTGTCGAACAGGCGGTCCATGTCGCCGATGTACCTGGCGCCGAGGGGCGATTCGAGGATCCCGGGGTCTCGGTAGTAGCGGTACCGGCCGTTCGGGAGCCGGCTGTCGTAGGCTACGTAGCGGGTCGACTTCTCCATGTAGGACATGAGCCGGCCCCACTCGAGCACCTTCGTGAGCACGTTCGACGCCTGCTCGCACGCCAGGTGCACCCCGCCGAGCTGCGCCACCGAGTCGTCTCCGTACTCGAAGAACACCCGGTCGTAGAGCTGTTCCGCCCTGGCTAGCCCGACCGTCGCGTCGACGCCCTGGTCGCCGGTGATGTCGAGGTCGCCGACGAACTCGTCGAGAAAGAGCCGGCGGAGGCTTTTCGCTGAGCGGGAGTACCTGGCGAAGAGGGCGCCCTTGACGACCTCGGGCAGGTTGACCAGGGCGAATACCGGTCCGTCGAGGTTCGTGAAGTACCGGCGGAGGATCTCCGCTTCGTCGTCCGTCCACGCCTCGACGGCGTATATGCCGGTGTCCAGGTACCCCATCGCGGTGGCCCAGCCTACGGGTGGCGCGCCCGGCGCGTGTTGGATGGTGGTCACCGGGCCCGGCTCGGGTCCCGACCCCGGCCCGGCCGCGCGACCGCTCAGGTCGTGACGACCGACGAAGCCGCCACCACGCCCCGCAGAAGCCGGTCCGCGGCGGTGCGGGCGGAACGGGCGGTCGAGCGGTCGGGGGCGACGTCGCCGATCTGGCGGAGCAGGTCGATGAGCTGCTTCACGTTGCGCACGAAGTCCCCGCCGGACATCTCCTCGTCCTCGATCACCTCCGCCAGATCCTCCCCCGCTGCCCAGGCCGAGGCCAACCCGACGAACCCTGGTTCGGGGCGCCTGGTGAGGGGCAGCCCGGCGTCGTCCTCGGCTGCGTTGAGCTCGGCGCCAAGTTGGTCGATCTCCGACCACCGGCGTCTCACCCGCGGGTTGGGGAACCAGGGTGCCGTTTCGCCCTGGCCCCGGGCCTCGAAGGTGAATACGGACACGACGCCTGCGAGCTCGTCGGGCTCCAAACCGTCGAGCAGTCCCTGGCCGAGGCTCTCGCAGATGAGGAGATCCTCCTCGTGGTAGATGCGGGCCAGCCGCTCCCCCGCTTCGGTCAGCGACCATCCGTCGACGTAACCCCACGCCTCCAGCACCCGGAGCACCCGGTCGAACTGGCGGGCCAGGGATTCCACCCTCCCCTTCACACGACGCTGGAGACGCTCGATGTCACGTGTGAGCCGGTCGACCCGATCCAGCGCACGCACGTGCGCGGCTGCCTGAGGGCACGACGCGACGGGATGCTGCGCCACCCCTGTCGCGGCTGCCATGGCCACGTCGCCCCGCCAGTCGCGGTCCCGGCGCGAATAGCCCGGCGTGCCCCCATCACCACGGTCGGTGCTGGCATTGGCGGCTGAGACCGCCGCGTTGAGCGCGGAGGCCACGCGGCGTTGGAAGCTGCTGTTGTTCGGCGTGTACGGCGTGGGGAGCTCGACCTGCGCTACCGACTCCGGCGGGTTGGCGAAATCCTTCGGCCCGAGCGACACGAGTCTCCCGTCGGCGCTGATCCCTCTGATCCTCACGTCACCGCCGCGCCGGCGGGCCGTCGACAGCACCGCGACACGGCCGCGCGTCCGCGCACCCGGAACGATGAGAACATCGCCCGGCCTGAGCTTGTCCAGAGCCGCCAGCACCTCGGCGGCGTTGGAGGGTCGCTCGTGCGCCGCCTGCTCGCTCGCACGAAGAAGGCGCCGGTAGTCGCCCGTGTCCCCGCGCTCGCAGGTTGCAGCGGCCCTGGCCTCCTCGAGCGCCGCGCCTGTGCGGTCGATCTGCGTCTCGAGACGGACAACGTCGCTGTCGGTGCGGTACTGAGCAAAGGAGAGGTTGAGGAGGTGGTGCGCCACATCAGGCGCGTACCGGCGGACCAGGTTGGCAGCCATGTTGTAGGTGGGCCTGAAGCTGCTGGATAGGGCGTAGGTGCGCGCGCCGGCCAGGCTGGCCACTTGGTCGAACGGAACGAAAGGCGACCACAGGACAACCGCATAACCGATGTCGTCGATGCCGCGACGGCCGGCGCGCCCGGTCAGCTGTGTGTACTCCCCCGGGGTGAGGAACTCGTGCCGCTCCCCGGTGAACTTGGTGAGCTTCTCGATGACGACCGACCGGGCTGGCATGTTGATGCCGAGCGAGAGCGTCTCGGTCGCGAACACGGCCTTGACGAGACCGGCGGCAAAGCAGGCTTCTACAGCTTCCTTGAAGGGCGGGACCATGCCTGCGTGGTGCGCGGCGTAGCCCGACTCGAGCCCGTTGATCCAGGCGGCGTAGTCGAGGACGCGCAGATCGTCGTCGCTGAGCACTTCGACGTGCTGTTCGGCAATGGCCCTTATCTGGCGGCGCTCGTCGACTGTGGTGAGGCGCGATCCTTCCCGCACGCATTGCGCGACAGCGTCGTCGCAGGCTGCGCGGGAGAAGATGAAGTAGATCGCGGGGAGCATGCCGTGCTCCTCGAGTAGTTCGATCACCTCGATTCTCCGAGGGGTGAAAAGACGGCCCCTGGGCCGCCCTCGCATCCCCGGATGACGCAAGGTTTTCGAGTCGAGCGCGGCTGCCTCTGCGTTGGGCCGGCCCTCAACGAGTGTCGGCATGAGGAGCAGCCGGTCGGAGCTCTTGTCGCCAAGCAGGTAGAGGTCGTGAAGCTCGACCGGTCGCCGGTCCTCAATGACCGCCGTCGTCTCGCCGCGAACGGTGCCGATCCAGTCCGCGAGCTCCTCGGCGTTCGAGACCGTTGCCGAAAGGCATACGAGGTCGACCTGCGGGGGCGAGTGGATGATCACCTCCTCCCACACCGGTCCTCGATATGCGTTCTGGAGGTAGTGGACTTCGTCGAGAACGACGTAGCGAAGGTTCTCCAACGCGGGCGCGGACGCGTAGATCATGTTGCGAAGGACCTCGGTGGTCATCACGACCACCGGCGCGTCGCCGTTGATCGAGTTGTCCCCGGTCAGCAACCCGACCGAAGAAGCGCCATGCCGGCGCACGAGCTCCGCGTATTTCTGGTTGGAGAGCGCCTTGAGTGGGGTCGTATAGAAAGCCTTGTGGCCGCCGGCGAGGGCCAACGACACGGCGTACTGCGCCACCACCGTCTTCCCCGATCCTGTCGGCGCGGCGACCACCACGCTTCCCCCGGAGTCGAGCGCATCGAGGGCCTGCCTCTGGAAGCCGTCGAGCTCGAACCCGAGCTCCGATTCGAATCGGGCGCGGGTCGCGTTCGCCACGCGCTACTTCTTGAGCAGGCGGCCGATGACAATCGACGCCTCGTAGAACACGAGCATCGGGACAGCCATCGCGATGAACGAGAACGGGTCGCTGCTGGGTGTGATCACCGCTGCCACCAAGCAGATGACGACGATCGCAGGGCGCCGCCACCGCCTCCAGGTCGCGCTCGGGACCACACCGACCAACTCCAAGAAGACGACGACGAGGGGATACATGAACACGAGCCCGAAGATCATGCACATCGCGACGTACAGCGTGAAGTAACGCGTAGGGGAGAACAGGGGGACGACCCCCGTGCCGCTTACGTCGATGAGCCACGTGAGAGCCTTCGGGAACACCTCGATCGCGGTGGCCACCCCTCCGGCGAAGAGGATGACGGCGGCGCTGACGAAAGGCACTATGTAGCGCTTCTCGTTCTTGTACAGCCCAGGGGTGATGAAGCGCCAGAGCTGCCAGAACACCACCGGCGACGCGAGCGCGATGCCGCCGTAGACGCTCACCTTGAGCCGGGTGGTGAACCCTTCGAGAGGACCGCTGGTGACGAGGTTGCCGCTGGACACGTCCTTGGCCTTGTGGTGGGCGAGGAAGGCGTGATAGGGGTGCAGCATGAAGCGGATGGCTTCGTCGTAGAAGAACCATGCGACGATGGTCCCGACGGTGATCGCGACGATGGCGATGATCAGGCGATGGCGCATCTCCGCCAGATGCTCGAACAGGGTCATTTTTCCCAGTTCGTCGTCAGCGGCGGCTTCGGCTGCCCCTTCCCGATCGTCGGTCATGGCCACGACAGGCGAAACTCGGGCCGCCGCTAGTTGAGCGACGGGTCATCCGGGGCCGGGGGCACAAGAGCACCAGTGGCCGCGTCACCAACGCCGAGCGAGGGCGCATCGGGTTCGCCCGCGGTGTTCGTACTGGACGGTGGAACCGCCGTCACGGGGGCCGTGAACGTGGAGGTCACCGCTTCCCGCATGGAGCGACGGACATCCGGGATGCGAAACTCCCCTGCAGCTGACTTGACCGCGTCCGTCGGGTCGGCCAGCGCCTCGCGGACCTCCTCCTGGAAGCTCGAGGACATCCTGCGTACCTGCGCCACGAAGCGGCCGAGGGTTCGCGCGGCCTGCGGGAGACGGTGAGGTCCGAGGACGATCAAGGCGATAACGCCCACGAGAAAGAGCTTCTCAGGGCTGAAGTTCAGCACGCCGCGAGTGTAGTTGCGCTTGCCGCCTAGAGGGCGCGGCCACCCCGCACGTCCCCACGAGTCCGCACGCGCAGGGGGCGCATGGCGCTATGGAGCTCCGAGACGGATTTGTTCAACCTGTGGACGCAAACCATCAGAGCCACGGCGCCGGCCCCGCCCACTCCGAGCGGGATCAGCCACAAGTCGCTCAACGACCCGATCCGGTCACACTGTCGCTCCCCGCTACGAGCTTCTCCATCCACCGATCATCCTCCAAGGCGAGGTGGAATGCCAGTAAGTCGTCGTGAGTGATCGGGGGTCCCACCTTCTGCTCGTGCAGCTCGGCCGGCAAGGACCACATGACGATCTCGCAGCCGGCGGCGCTCAACGCTCCGAATACCCTCTCACCAGCTTCTTTGGTGGTTATGAGCCGGCAATCGGGGCACTGGAAGGAGTAAGTGGCGGCGGCATTCGAGGCGCAGACCTGGATCTGTACGTCCGCAATGTCCAGTTCGACGTCACCGCAAGCAGCGCATGTGGCCCTGACGATCGCCACGAGAGCCTCCTTTGAGCGGATTTCGCTCCATTGCCTATATCGGCGCCGCTGGGGCAACCTTGAGCGGTGAGTCGGCGCCCGATCGCCTTCGCCCACCGGGGAGCCAGGGCGGTCAGGCGGGAGAACACCATCGACGCCTTCCAGCACGCCCTCGTGCTCGGCGCGACGGGACTCGAGAGCGACGTGTGGATCACGGCCGACGGCCAGGCGGTGCTCGACCACGACGGGGTCACCGGGCCGCCCTGGCGCCGGCGGCCGCTGTCGGCTCAGGAGCGGCGGGCGCTCCCGTCCCACATCCCCACGCTCGAGCAGCTCTACGGGTCGTGTGGAACCGACTTCGAGCTGTCGCTCGACATCAAGGACCCGGCTTCCCTCGGTGAGACCCTTCGGGTCGCCAAGGCCTTCGATGCGGCCGAGCGCCTGTGGATCTGCGAGCCCGTAATCGCGCGACTGCGGTCATGGGCGCCTTTGGCAGGAGGCGCCCGGCTCGTGAACTCGACTCACCTCGACGACATGCCGGAGGGCTTCGCCGTCCGCCTGGAAGAACTCCGCGCCATCGGTGTCGGCGCGCTCAACCTCCACGGCAGCGAATGGAACTCGCAACGCGTCGCCGAAGCCCACGATGCCGGCCTGCTCGCATTCGGTTGGGACGCCCAGGACGACCGACACATACGCCGTCTGGTCTCACTGGGACTCGACGGCATCTACTCCGACCATGTCGACCGGCTCGTCCATGCGATAGCGACCGAAGGCTGAGCTACCGGGTCAGAGCCCGCCTATTCGCGAGATCGGCCACACCTTGATGAATGCGCGGCCGACTATGAGCTTGCCGGATATCGGGCCGATCACCCGCGAGTCCGCAGAGTCGCCCCGGTTGTCCCCCATCACGAAGTAGTCGCCGTGCGGGACCACCACTGCCGGAAAGGGCGCCGTGGTGACGCCTTTCGGCAGCCAAGGCTCCTTGAGCCTGTGACCGTTGATGTAAACGGCTCCGTCCTTGCCGGAGATGCTCTCGCCGGGGAGGCCTATGACCCGCTTGATGAGGTCCTTGATCCCCGGGCTGTAGTCTTTGGGGGGCCTCGTGAAGACCACTACGTCACCACGATGGATCGAGTGAAGGTCGTAGGAGAGCTTGTTGACGAGCACCCGGTCGCCGACCTTCAGCGTGGGCTCCATCGACCCGGAAGGGATGAAGAACGGCTCGAAGACGAATGCTCGTATGAGCACGGCCGCTAAAACCGCCACCGCAAGGACGGCGATCCACTCGATCACCACGCGGCGGGATCTGGGCACGGCGGGCAACGATACAGAAGCGCCGTTCAGCCGCGGTATCGGGCCAGGATCCGCTCGGCCGCTGCCGGCGCCAGGTCCGCGGGACCTTCGACGACCCGGGCGTCGGGACCGGCCTTCAGGAGAACCCTCTCCAACCACGCGCTCCGGCCGGCGCGCAGCTTCACCCGGATCACACCGCCCGGTAGTTCGGATACCTCGTCGTTGGGATACTGCTCGGCGATCCACCGAGCCGGCGGGTCGAGGTCGAGTACCACCACAGGATCGCCTGGCTGCGGATCGAAGATGCGGCTGTCTGGGTCGCCCGTGCCCGTCGGCGGCTCGAACCTCTCTTCGAGCTCGCGGGCGGCGATGATCCTGTCGACCCGGAAGAGCCGTTCGTCGCCGACCCTCTCGCACCAGCCCCGCATGTACCAGTGTCCGGAGGAGCTGAAGACGTTCCACGGACGGACAACCCGCTCGCTGCGCCCGTCGCGCCCGAACGAGTAGTAGTCGAGGAGCATCTTGTGGCTGTGCGTGGCGGCATGCCGCAAGGACTCGAGCAGGTCCGGCGCGGCGTACCCCAGTTCGACCTCGAGCGCCTCGTCGGGCGCAACGCCGAGCACCGTCTCGAGCTTGGCAAGTGCCGATGCGAGCGCCCCGTCGGGCTCGGTGCCGCGGAGGTTGAGGAACGCCCTGGCCGCCGATTCGAGGGCCAGCCCTTCCTGTGGGCTCAGGCGCAGTGGCCGGCGGAAATAGTCGGCCATGCGGATCCAGACCCTGCCGTCGGCGATGTCGACGTCGATGAGGACGTCGGGCGTGAACGGATGCAGGCCGCACATGAACAGCAGGTTGAGCTCTGCGACGAGTTCGTCCTCGGAGATCCCGAACCGCTCGGAGACTTCGGCGAGCGCCGGACCGTCGCGTGACGCGATCCAGGGCACGATGTCGAGCAGCCGCGCGAGGCGGACGTCGGCAGGCGCCCTAACCACGCACGGCTCCGGCGGCGGCGATCGCCTCCAACCAGGACTGGAACTCGGAGCGAAGGCGTTGCGGGCCGACCACCTCGACGTGGTCGAGGAAGTCCAGGGCGAGAGACCGGAATGCCGCCACGTTCCTCACCGGGAGCCGGAACAGCACGCTGCCGTCGGGGTTCTCGCTCTCGGCTGCATCGCCGGCCAGGGCGTCCCGGACGAATCGTGCCTGGTCGGCGTCTGCGAGGAGTTCGGCGACGACCTCCTCGTCCTCTCCCAGCCGCCACGCAGGCGGGGGCGCGGCCGCGGCCCCTTCCGGCCGCTCGAAAGCTCCTCGTGGTCCATCGGGGAGCAGTTCTCCCTCCACCCGGTCGAGGCGGAAGAGCCGCTCGTCGTTTCGCGAGTGGTCGAAGCCGGCGAGGTACCAATGACCCCTGCGGAACGAGAGGCTCCACGGGTCCACCCGGCGCTCTTCACCCCGGTACACGAACCGGACAGCCCTCCGCTCGCCCACGGCGGCGAACGCAGCGGCAGCCGAATCGGCGCCGGGTATCGCTGCCAGCCGCCCGGGGGCCCCCGGAGCGTCGGGTCCTCCAACGGCACCACCCAGCTTGCGCAGTGCCCTGGTGATGGCGTCGTCGCCCCAGGGGCCTTCGAGGTGGACCGCTGACGCGGCGAGGCGCAGCGCCGCAAGTTCGCTGTCGTCGAGCCCCGGGTCGGGCAGTTCGTAGCGCTCACGAGGGATCCGGTAGCCGGTCTCCTCGGTACCGCTCGACCCCACGGGCTCGGTGGACAACGGCAGGCCGAGATTGCGGAGCAGTTCCTTGTCACGCTCGAAGTTCCTGCGGAAGGCCTCGGGGTCCTCCGAGTAACCGTCGATTCGCTCCCGGATGTCCGCCCGGGTAAGCGGGCGATCGGTGTCGATCAGCGCGGCGACGAGATTGACGAGCCGCTCGAGTCGGTCCACGGCTCAGAGCGAAGCGATCAGCTTCTCGACCCGCTCGTCGCGGGACTTGAAGGGGTCCTTGCAGAGGACCGTTCGCTGCGCCTGGTCGTTGAGCTTCAGGTGCACCCAGTCGACGGTGAAGTCTCGGCGGCGTTCCTTGGCTCGGCGTATGAACTCCCCTCGCAGCCGTGCCCTGGTCGTCTGGGGCGGCTGATCCATCGCCAGGTCGATCTCCGCGTCGGTGCAGATACGGTCGACCATGCCCCGCCTCTGCATCTTGTAGAACAGGCCGCGATCGCGGCTGACGTCGTGGTACTGCAGGTCCATCAACGCCACTTTCGGGTGGGTGAGTGCAACGCCTTCACGCTCGCGGTAGTGCTCTATCAGGCGATGCTTGATCACCCAGTCACACTCGCGATCGAGCGACCACGGGTCTTTCTCCAGCCCCTCGAGACAGTGCTCCCACATTTCCAGCGCCTGGTCCTCCAGCGGTGAGAGCCCCTTCGTCTCCTGGTAGCGCCTGGCCCGGTTGAAGTACTCCGTCTGGATATCCAAAGCGGTTGCCTCCCGCCCGTTGGCGAGCCTCACCCGGCGGCGCAGGGTGGTGTCGTGGCTGATCTCGCGTATCGCACGGATCGGGTTTTCGAGGGTCATGTCGCGCAGCACCACTGCGGGGTCTTCGAGCATCCGCAGCAGGATGCTGGTGGCCCCGACCTTCAGGAACGTGGCGTACTCGCTCATGTTGGAGTCCCCGACGATCACGTGGAGGCGCCTGAACCGCTCGGCGTCGGCGTGAGGTTCGTCGCGGGTATTGATGATCGGGCGGCTCCGTGTCGTCGCTGACGAGACACCTTCCCAGATGTGCTCTGCGCGCTGGCTGATGCAGTACATGGCGCCGCGCGCGGTCTGGAGCACCTTGCCCGCTCCGGCGTAGATCTGGCGCGATACCAGGAACGGGATGAGCACCTCGGCGTAGTGCCCGAAGTCGTCGCGCCGGCTGGTCAGGTAATTCTCGTGGCAGCCGTACGAGTTGCCTGCCGAATCGGTGTTGTTCTTGAAGAGGAAGACCACACCTCGGATGCCTTCCTCCCGCAGCCTCGCCTCCGCGGAGGCGACGAGGTTCTCGAGGATGCGCTCTCCTGCCTTGTCATGGATGACGAGGTCGGAGATGGAGTCGCACTCCGGGGTGGCGTACTCGGGATGGCTCCCGACGTCGAGGTAGAGGCGGGCGCCGTTCTCGAGGAAGACGTTCGAGGAGCGCCCCCAGCTGACGACGCGGCGAAACAGGTAGCGCGCGACCTCGTCGGGGCTGAGCCGGCGCTGGCCGCGCAAGGTGCAGGTGACGCCGTACTCGTTCTCGAGCCCGAAAATCCTGCGATCCATACCTGCGGCGCACGCTAGCCGCGGGACCCGCCTTCCGAGGCCAATACCCGCGCGCCGCGTTCTATTCCTTCTCCTCCGCCGCGGAGGTCATCCGGCCCCGTATTGCGTTCACCACCGTCGGGTCCAGGAGCGTGGTGACGTCACCCAGCTCCCGGTTCTCGGCCACGTCGCGAAGCAGGCGGCGCATTATCTTGCCGCTGCGCGTCTTCGGCAGCTCAGGGGTGAGGAAGATCTGCCGTGGCTTGGCTATGGGCCCGATCTCCTTTGCGACGTGGTCCCTCAGTTCGGCGACGAGCGCCTCTCCCCCATCGTCACCGCCACCTTTGACCGTAACGAAGGCGACGATCGCCTGTCCCGTCGTGGGGTCGTTGGCCCCCACGACCGCCGCCTCGGCGACCGAAGGGTGGCCCACCAGGGCGTGCTCGACCTCGGTGGTCGATATCCGGTGACCGGATACGTTCATGACGTCGTCAACCCGCCCCAACAGCCAGATGTCGCCGTCGTCGTCGCGCTTTGCGCCGTCGCCGGCGAAGTACATCCCTTGGAAGCGGGACCAGTAGGTGGCCTTGTAGCGCTCGTCGTCCCCCCAAATGCCGCGCAGCATTCCGGGCCAGGGCTGCTTGATCACGAGGTAACCGCCCTCACCCTTGCCGACAGGGGTGCCGTCCTCGTGGACGACGTCGGCACTGATGCCCGGGAAGGGCGTCATCGCCGCTCCCGGCTTGGTCGCCGTGACACCGGGCAGCGGAGTGATGAGAATGCCCCCGGTCTCGGTTTGCCACCAGGTGTCCACGATCGGGCATCGCCCGCCTCCGATGTTGGTCCGGTACCACATCCAGGCCTCCGGGTTGATCGGCTCTCCAACCGATCCGAGGAGCCTCAGGCTCGAAAGGTCGTGCGCCGCAGGCAGATCCTCGCCCCACTTCATGAAGGTCCGGATCGTCGTGGGGGCGGTGTACAAGGTGTTCACCCTGTATCGCTCGACGATCTCCCACCAGCGGTCGCGGCGGGGAGTGTCAGGCGTCCCCTCGTACATGACCGACGTGGTCGCGTTGGCGAGGGGCCCGTAGACGATGTAGCTGTGACCGGTGACCCACCCGATGTCGGCCGCGGTCCAAAAGACGTCGGTCTCCGGCTTGAGATCGAAGATCAGGCGGTGGGTAGCAGCGACGTGCGTCAGATAGCCGCCCGACGTGTGGAGGATCCCCTTCGGCTGGGCCGTCGTTCCGCTGGTGTACATGATGTACAGCGGGTGCTCCGAGTCGAACGACTCGGGCGAGTGCTCGCTCGACTGCGTCGCGACGACCTCGTGCCACCAGAGGTCGCGGCCCTCGTGCCATGGGATGTCCTGACCGGTCCGGCGGACCACGAGGACCCGTTCGACTCCCGGGCATGCCTGCAGCGCTTCGTCGACAGCCGGCTTGAGGGCGCTCGGGGCTCCACGGCGGTAGCCGCCGTCTGCCGTGATGACCATCCTTGCGTCACAGTCGAGAATCCGTCCCCTGAGCGCGTCGGCGGAGAAGCCACCGAAGACGACGGTGTGCGGGGCACCCAGCCGCGCGCAAGCAAGCATTGCGGCCACCGTCTCGGGGATCATCGGCATGTAGATGGCCACCGTGGTGCCGGCCTTCACGCCGAGCTCGGTGAGGGCGTTCGCTGCGCGGCAAACCTCGTCCTGGAGATCCCTGTAGGTGATCGTGCGGGTATCGCCCGGCTCGCCCTCCCAGTAGAAAGCGACGCGGTCCCCCAGGCCCGAAGCGACGTGGCGATCGACGCAGTTGACGGCGACGTTCAGCCTGCCGTCGACGAACCATTTTGCGAACGGCAGGTTCCATTCGAGCGGTTTCGTCCACGGGGCGTCCCACTGGAGCTGGCGGGCCTGTTCCTCCCAGAAGCCGACCGGGTCCGCGCTCGCCCGGTCATAGAGATCGTGCTTGGCGTTGGCATGGGCGGCGAAATCCGCCGGTGGCTCAAAACGGCGATGCTCGTGCAGCAGAGCGGAGAGGTCCTGCCTGGCCGCTTCGGTCATCTGTCCTCCTACAGCTCGTCCTAACCTGCCAGGGCTTCAGAGACCCGTTCGTCGTCGAGGCGCCGGAACGCACGCCTCCCGTTGGCACGTGACAGCACCGCCACTTCGAGATCGGCCGCCACAGGCGCGCGGTCCGGTCCGGACAGAGCCTTGGCCGCCGCACGGAGCGCCGCATCAAGGGTCCAGCCTTCCTCGAAGGAGTCCTTCAGGCGGGTCGCGATGGCTTCGGCCTCACCGCCGAGAACCGAAAAACGGTCCTCGTCGACTATGGAACCGTCGTAGAGAATGTGGAACATCTGGTCGGAGCCATCGTCGCTTCCCACCTCGGCCACGAGGATCTCGACCTCGAGAGGCTTCACCTCGTGGGTGAACACGTTCCCCATGTACTGCGCGTAGAGGTTGGCCAGCGACCGCGCTTCGACGTCCTCGCGGCTGAACTGGTAGCCCTTCACGTCCGCGTGCTGCACGCCGGCGCGGCGCAGGGAGTCGAACTCGTTGTAGCGACCGACCCCGGCGAACGCGATCCGGTCGTATATCTCGCTGACCTTGTGCAGGGACTTCGACTGGTTCTCGGCGCAGATCAGGATCCCATCGGCGTAGACGGTCGCCACGAGCGGCCGTCCTCGCGCGATGTTCTTTCGCGCGAAGTCGGCCTTGTCCTTCATGAACTGCTCGGGCGCGACGTAGAACGGCATGCTCATTTGGGCGTCACCCTCACGATGACAGCCGCGAAGCGATCCGCGACCTCCTGCTCGTCCACCCTCGCAAAGCCTTCGGCGGTGATCGTCGCGACAGTGGGATAGATGCCGCGAACCGCATCCGGGCCGCCGGTAGCAGAGTCCTCGTCCGCCGCTTGCCACAAAGCCGAAACCGCCAGCTCGATTGCCTCTTCCCGGGAAAGATTGGCTCGCCAGCCCAGCTTCACCGTGGTGCGGGCGTCCCTTCCGCCTGAGCCGTCGGCATGGAAGTCGGTCTCCTCGTAGCGCCCGCCGGTCGGATCGTATGTGTAGATGCGCCCGACACCGCGCCTCGTGTCGAAGCCCGCGAACAGGGGCACCACGACGAATCCCTGCATCGCCATCGCCAGGTTGGAGCGCACCATCTGTGACAGCTGGTTGGCCTTGCCCTCGAGGCTGATCTGGGCACCCTCCACCTTCTCGTAGTGCTCCAGCTGCAGCTGGAAGAGCTTCACCATCTCCATCGCGGGACCGGCCGCGCCTGCGATCGCCACACCGCTGTGCCGGTCCGCCGCGTGCACCTTCTCCATGGTCCTGTGGGCGATCGACGATCCAGCGGTCGCACGCCTGTCGCCTGCCATGACCACCCCGTCCGCGTAGCGGATGGCGACGATTGTCGTGCCATGGCGCAACTCGAACGTCGCGGGGCCGCCCGACGAATCCACCGTGGCGAAGGGGTCGAGGCCCACGCGCCGCAACAGGTCCGTGAAGCTCGGGCCCGGGGCGTCCGTCGGGCTGAACATGGGGAGGCTCATAGGGTCTCGAACCCTACCCGCCGCGCCCGGTCCTACTCGCCGCCCTTTTGGACGTAGCTGCGCACGAACTCCTCGGCGTTCTCCTCCAGGACCTCGTCGATCTCGTCGAGGAGGTCGTCGAGCTCTGCTTTCAGCTCTTCACCCTTTTTGTTGGTGGTGGGGACCTCTTCGACCGCGGCGTCCTCGCTGCGAGCCGGAGCTTGCTTTTTGATCTGCTCTCTTTCTGCCATGGAATCTGCTTCCTCCTACGAGCCCAGTCGCTCGAGCAGCTCGGCGGGACTCGACACGCTACTCAGCAATTCTTCGACATGTGACCGGGTTCCCCTCAGTGGTTCCATCATGGGGACCCTCCTCAACGGATCTCCCCCGAGGTCGAACACCAAGGAATCCCAGTTCGCGGCGGCGATGGACGAGGCCCACTTCTGAAGGCACTTGCCTCGGAAATAGGCACGGGTGGTCTCGGGAGGTTCCGTAACTGCCTCCCGGATCGATTCGGGGTCCAGGATCGTCTCCATGCCGAGCCGGGCGTAAAGGCTACGGCTGGGATCCACGTCGTGGTACTGGAGGTCCATCGCTGCCAGCTTGTGGTCGCGCCACGAAAGACCGTGACGTTCGCGGTAAGCGTTGACCAACCGGTACTTCGCCACCCAGTCCAGTTGCGTTGCCAGGGACATCGGGTCGGCCTCCAACGCGGCCAGAACCTGCTCCCAGCGCCGGAGTATGTCGAGGCCGATCTCCGTCCCACCGACCGACTCGAGTCCTCGCTCCTCCGCGTACTTGCGCGCCAGGTCGAGATACTCCCACTGCATCTCCAAGGCGGTCATCGTCCGACCGTCCGCAAGATCGAGGGGGGTGTCGAGGTCGAGGTCGTAGGACACCTTTCGCATTGCTGCCACCGGTGACTGCAACCCGAGGTCCCGATTGGCCCGTGCGAACCAGTCGTCCTCGATCATCGACAGCACCAGCGAGGTTGTACCCACCTTCAAGAAGTTGGCGACCTCCGACATGTTGGCGTCGCCCACAATGACGTGCAGGCGCCTGTACTTCTGCGCGTCGCAGTGGGGTTCGTCGCGCGTGTTCACGATCGGTCTCTTGAGAGTCGTCTCGAGACCGACCTCCTCTTCGAAGAAGTCAGCCCTCTGGGTGATCTGGAAGTTGATCTCCCTGCCGCCCGACGGCGGTGCCTCCGTCCCGACCTTGCCCGCACCCGTGTACACCTGGCGGGAGACGAAGTGCGGCATGACGTGGGCGACGATCCTTGCGAAGGGCACTGACCGGTCCATGAGGTAGTTCTCGTGGGTCCCGTAGGAGTTTCCCTTGCCGTCGGAGTTGTTCTTCAGGACCACCAGACTCTGGCCGGGAGGCAACGCCCGCGACGCCGCCTCGATCGACTTGGCGAGTATCAGCTCGCCAGCCTTGTCGTAGCGGATCACCTCGTAGGCATTGGAGCACTCAGGGGTCGAGTATTCAGGGTGCGCGTGGTCCACGTAGTACCGGGCCCCATTCGTCAGGACCGCGTTGACAAGGTGCGTCTCGACTTCCGGCGGCATGGACCCTTCACGGGCGAACCCTCGGGCGTCTCTTCCCGGGGACTCGTCCTCGAAGTCCCACTCCACCCGCCGGTTCAGCTCGGCGACGTAGGCGTTGATCAAGGTCGAGGAGGCCGCGATCGGGTTGGGCTCCGCGGAGCCGCGGATGATAATCCCGTACTCCGTCTCCATCCCGAGCACCTTGACTATGGCCACTGCGCTCCTAGCGTCTCCTCGAGCACAAGCTGACGTTATCCCCCCGCGAGGCGGTCGCGGGTGAGGGGCACCTCATCCGGCATCGAGCGGTGACTAGACCGCCAGTGCAGGAGGGGTCACAGGTACTGGCCGGTGGCCACCCGCTCGATCGAGCGACCGCCTGTTGTCTCGTCACCCTGGGACATGATGGTGCGGATGTAGACGATCCGCTCCCCCTTCTTGCCGGAGATCTTCGCCCAGTCGTCGGGATTGGTCGTGTTGGGCAGATCCTCGTGCTCCTTGTACTCCTGCTTGATGGAGTCGAGAAGGTCCTGCGTGCGGATTCCCCGAGTCCCGCCTGCTATGGCCCGCTTGATGGCGAGCTTCTTCGCCCGCCGCACGATGTTCTCGATCATCGCCCCGGACGCGAAGTCCTTGTAGTACATCGTCTCCTTGTCGCCGTTCTGGTAGGTCACTTCGAGGAACTGGTTCTCCTCGTCGGCCCTGTACATCTCCGCGACGGTCTTCTCGATCATGGCCTGGACCGCCTTGGCCCTGTCGCCTCCTCCGGCCGTCGACACCTCTTCCTCGTCGAGGGGCAGATCCGTCGTGAGGTAACGGGCGAATATCTGGGCGGCCGCGTCCCGGTCCGGGCGCTCGATCTTGATCTTCACGTCCAGGCGGCCCGGGCGCAGGATCGCCGGGTCTATGAGGTCCTCCCGGTTGGAAGCTCCGATCACTATGACGTTGCGGAGCGTCTCCACCCCGTCGATCTCGGCGAGAAGCTGAGGGACGATCGTCGATTCCATGTCCGAGCTGATACCGGTGCCGCGGGTCCGGAACAGCGAGTCCATCTCGTCGAAGAAGACGATGACCGGAACCCCTTCCTCGCTCTTTTCCCGGGCACGCTGGAAGACGAGGCGGATCTGGCGCTCGGTCTCCCCCACATACTTGTTGAGCAGCTCAGGCCCCTTGATGTTCAAGAAGTAGCTGCGAGCGGCCTTGTCTCCTGACACTTCGGCGACCTTCTTCGCCAACGAGTTCGCGACTGCCTTGGCGATCAGCGTCTTGCCGCACCCGGGCGGGCCGTAGAGGAGGATGCCCTTGGGTGCGGGGAGCTTGTGCTCCACGAACAGGTCGCGGTGCAGGAAAGGGAGCTCCACCGCGTCAGTGATGGACTCGATCTGCTGGTCGAGACCTCCCACGTCGGCGTAGGAGATGTCCGGGACCTCCTCGAGGATCAATTCCTCGACCTCAGGCCGGGGCAGCCTCTCGAGCAGCAGGCCGGTGCGGCTGTCCATCAGCATGGAGTCACCGGAGCGCAACTTCACGCCGTCGAGACTCTCCGCTATCTCGACTACCCGCTCCTCGTCCGCCCGCCCGACGATGACGGCCCTGCCGCCATCGAGGAGCTCCTTGAGCGTGACTACCTCGCCGGACTGCTCCGGAGAGCGTGCCAGGACGACGTTCAGGGACTCGTTGAGCACGACCTCTGCTCCTCGCTGGAGCTCGACCCCGGTCTCGGTGTCGAGCTCGGGATGCAGAGCGACGCGCATCTTGCGTCCCCCGGAGAAGACGTCGACGGTCCCGTCGTCGTTGCGCCCCAGGAATGTTCCGTAAGCCGACGGCGGCTGCGTGAGCTTGTCGACCTCCTCCCGCAGGGCGGCTATGTGCTCGCGGGCTTCGCGGAGGGTGAAGGTGAGCCGCTCGTTCTGCGACACGGCCTGCTGCAGCTGTCCTTTGGTCTCGAGGAGCTTCTCCTCGAGGGTGCGCACGCGCTTGGGCGCCTCCTGCATCCGGCGGCGCAGGCCCAGCACCTCCTCTTCGAGGATCTTGGCCTGGTCCCGGAGCTCGGCCACCTCCTTCTCGTAGGCGGCGATCCGGGCGTAGGTTTCGGCGTCGCTCACTGGAGCACCTCGTTCCCTAGCGTTCGGTGGTGAACTTACCCCCATCATTGCCTCAAGGTGACGATGCCTGTCCGGGTTTTTCGCGGTGCCCGCAGTATTAATTGACACCGCGAACGGGGCGTCTGTAGCGTCGTCCAGTAGAGTTATCAGCTGAAACCCGGCCCGCCGGCCACCCGGATCGAGCTCCGGAAGCCCCGGCCGGGATCATCCCCCCTGCCGAGGAGATAGGCGAAGCAACGAGATGAAGGTCTGGATCGATCAGGATCTCTGCACGGGAGACGGGCTCTGCGAAGAGATCGCCCCCGCGGTCTTCACCCTCCTCGACGACGGGCTCTCCTACGTCAAGGAAGGCGACAAGGTCTTCGACAACCCGGGCGGCCAGGAAGGCCTGGCCCAGGTGCCCGACGGCATGGAGGACGCCACCCGGGAGGCCGCCGAGGAGTGCCCCGGGGAGTGCATCTTCATAGAGGAGTAGCTCAATTCGTCAGGCACGGCCCTGTTGAGGTCCCGGCAGGGCTCTGCGGCTCTGCCAGCGCAGCCTTGAGCTCGCTCGTGGCCAGCGCGTAGGAGGTCCCCTGCTGGTTCGCCGAGATGGCGAACGCCACGCCAATCACGTCCCCGTGGGAGTCGACCAGGGCACCGCCTGAGTCACCGTGGGCCAGCGCCGATGCCAGCACCAGGACGTCGCGTCGGGTGGTGTGGCTGTCGTACAGGTCACGTCCTACAGCGGTTTCCTCCTGGGAGACCCGTGCAGGCGTCACAGCGAGGGCGTCCTGGCCCTCCGGATGGCCGAATACGGCGCCGGTCTCGCCGACTTGTGCGACAGAAATGGTCAATGGGGACTCGCCGAGGTTTCTGACCCGCAGCAGAGCGAGGTCGCGGTTGGGGTCGAACATCACGACGGTGGCTGAAAGCGTGCTCCCGTTCGGCAGCAGGACCTGGGTGTCGCCCGGGCCTTCGCCCGCCACGACGTGGGCGTTCGTCACCACCAGGTTGCCGGCGACGGCAAAACCGCTTCCCTCGTAGATCCGGTCGCACGCCTGACCCTCGACCTTCACGGTCGAGGCCGCCACCACGTTGGTGATCGCCTGGCTGAGCGGGTTGACGGCGGGAGGGGTACCCACTGGGGTACCCGGGTGCAGTTCGGCGAAGACCTGTGGCGCGTCCTGCCCGATCAACCGTCGCAGTACCTGGAGTGCGTCCGGCGGAGGGGGAAAGTCCCGCGAGACCCAGCGAGCGATCCCGGATCCAGTCGTCACCCTTGCCGGCCAGCCGGAAACCGATGCAACCGACGGGATCAGGAGCCACAGGACCGCGAGCACCCCGACTATCCCAAACGCCGAACCGACCCATCGGTCCACCGTGCGGATCGGTCCCCGCGGCAGCGCGCCGTGCAGACGCGAGCCGACGAGCAGGCCGAGGGCCTGGCCGGCCATGGCGCCTCCCACGAGGACCAGGATGGCGACGGTCAACTGGGCTCCCGGCGAAGCCGATGCCATGTCGACCACGACGGTCGGCAGGAACCTGACGGCCACGTAGAAGCCGAGAGCCAGACCGATCCAGGAGGTGACACGGCTGACGAAGCCGATGCGGTATCCGCCCACCGCGGCGGCGATCGCGACGACGACGATGATCAGGTCGAGGATGTCCACCAGGTCCTCTTCGATCAGTCCTCGCTGCCGGCGGCGACGAGCAGCCGCGCCGAGGTGAGGAACCCGGTGTGGGCGACCATCCTGTGGTCGGGCCGGACCGATTGACCTTCGACGTGCCAGCCGCGCTGGAGGACCTCGACGGTCTCTGCCATGCCGAAACCGCTGCGCTCGAGGGCGTCCCTGAGAGCGCTCACCTGGCCGACGGTCGGCAGGTAGGAAAGCAGTATCCCGCCGGGCCTCAGCGCTGCTTCGGCGGCCTTCACGACCCGCCACGGTTCGGGGAGGTCCAGCACCACGCGGTCGAAGCCGGTCTCGTCTATGCCGTCGTAGGCGTCCCTGACCTGGACCGCGTAACGCTCGAGAGCGGATGCACCGAGGAATCCCGCCACGTTCGACTGCGCACGGGCCGCGAAGTCCGGGCGCAACTCATACCCGGTGATCACGGCACCCGCCCGGAGCAGTGCCATGGACATGGCTCCTGACCCCAGCCCAGACTCGAAGACCTTCGCGCCCGGGAAGATGTCCGCCATGATCAGGATCGGTCCCAGGTCCTTCGGATAGATGACCTGTGCCCCCCGCGGCATCTTCAACACCACCTCTGCAAGCGTGGGGCGGACGGCCGTGTACCGGGCTCCCCGTGAGGACCTCACCGAGACCCCTTCCTCGGCACCGATGAGTGAATCGTGTGCCACGGGACCGGAGTGCGTGTGGAATTCGCCGCCGGCCTCGAGGCGCACGAGATACCTGCGACCCTTAGAGTCGAACAGCAGGATCCGCTCGCCTACCTCGAATGGGCGCGTCACAGTCTCAGCCCCGCTCAGCGGCGCGCGAGACGAGCTTGCAGAAAGCGCACACTTCGCTGACCGTCGGCGACCCGCACCCAGGGCATGGGTGCAAGCCGCCGCGCTCTTCTTCCGCTGCCGGTTGGACCATCGGAACGATGCGTTCGAGGAAGCCGAAGTAGAACGCCGCCTTCGACCCGGGCGAAGTCTGCTCGATCGCGTTCAACGCTTCCTTGTACCCAAGGTGCCGGTTCCCCGCTGACATCGGGCACTCCTCGACTATGTAGTCGATGCCCTTGAGCACGCAATAGGCCGCTGTCTCGCGCTCACCGAGGCGTACCAGCGGCTTGACCTTGCGGGCGAATCCGAGCCCCCCGGGCAGGACAGGGTATTGCCGTCCGAGGTACGCGAGGTCCCACCTGAGGACGTTGCCGAACAACACCGCGGCCTCGTCGTCGAGGTTGTGGCCCGTGGCGACCACGTCGTAGCCACCGTCGAGGGCAGCCTTGTTGAACAGGTGCCTCTTCGACAGACCGCACGCCGAGCATGGGGCCCTCTTCGCTGCTCTCGCCCCGGTCGGTATGTCGAATCCGAACTCGCCGGGTATCGATATCTCGATCAGGTCGGCGCTGCGCTGGGCGGCGAATTCACGCGTGAACGAGGCCGATTCGTCGCTGTAGTCGCCTATACCGAGGCCGATGTAGAGCCCGTCGGCGTGGTAACCGAGCTCGAGGAGGATGTCCCATAGCGCCAGGGAGTCCTTGCCGCCCGACACGGCCACGAGCACGCGCTCGCCGGGGGCCACCATCTTGTAGGAGTCGATCGCACGCTTGACCTGCTCCCGGCAGTGGCGGGTGAAACAGGGGGCGCAGAAGGCGGCGTTGTGACGCCGAACGTCCATGACGGCTGGCGCGCGGCACGATCGGCACTTCACGACGAGCCGCCTGAGATGACCGGCCTGATCTCGACCGTCGCCGAGTCGGGAATCGTCGCGTCACCGGTGACGAGTGTGCCGTCGACCATGACGAGGACGGACTCCCGGTTGCAGCCCAGGCTGCTGAGCAGCGCCTGCACCGCGAGCGGCCCCGGTAGCTCCAACTCGCGGCGCGGGTTGCGCAAAAGGACCTTCATGTCTCCATTCTCGCGTCCGCCGCGCCCCCGGCGTCTCGAGCGGGTTTGCTCAGAGCCGAGCCTCGTGGGTGACGCGGATCGATTCTCCGGGTGAGAGCTTCTCGGAGAAGACGACTTCCGGCTCGCGCCGCATCGCCCGGCGCGCCAGGCGCGCGATCACCGCGACACCACCTACCACCAGCCAAAACCTGTTTCCGTCCCCCAGGCCTCGGTCCCAACCTCGCCGGATCCCGACACGAATGAGCCTGTCGGTGACCGTCACAGCCTACGGATCTCCACCCAGGTGTCCTTGCGCCGCCCGCGGCTGCGCCCGAAGAGGAACGCCAACACGATGATGCCGATGACGCCGGCTATCCCCGCAGCGAGCGCGTAGGGCTTGGCGGTGTCCGTCGTCTCGTCGACGCCACCTTTGATCTCGTGGAGCTTGGAGCGGATGTCACTGATCTCGATCCGACCGCCTGGACCGCTTCCTCTTACCTGGGCCGGGGCTGCCAGCTTGGGCACTAACCGACTCTCCTCTCCTCGTCGCGGCGGAGCGGGGCGACCGTAGTCATTTGGCGCCGGTCCCCTTGAAGATTCGGCTGATCGACCACGTGGCACCCACCACGGCGAGGATCAGGCCGCCGGCGTAGGGGACCCACGTGAGACTTCCGTGGAGGTGCACCCCGGACTCGGCCTGGGCGGCTCTCACCGCTGCCAGCGCCAGCAGCACCCCTCCCGTCGAGAGCAGGACCGCTCCGGCGACTCCCCACGCCACGAACCGGGCGAGCGACTTGAGAGGGTCGACGGTCTCCTGCTTGGCGTAACCGATCACCAGGCCCAGCAGCTCGCTGCCGAGCGCCGGCACCGACTTATCTCTGTCCGCGCCGGACTTCTCGCCGCTCACAGGTGGCGATACTTATCGTCGGAGGGCGCCCGGCGCAAGGACGCAAGCGTCGCGTTGCCCACTTGGACGATCGCGCCGGGAGCGCCAGGCAGTGAACTCAGGGCCCGGGGACCGATCCGGGCTCGAGATCGCTCAGGGGGGGCAGGACCGGGTATCGAGCTAGCGCCACGGCCACCTGGTCAGCGACCGCATTTGCCTTCCAGTCGGGAGGCCCGTTGAGTATCAGCGAGAACACCAGGGGCTGGCCGAGTGCGGGAAACTCCGGGGTTCCGGGCGCGGGGAGCACGAACCCGCTCAGGCTGACGACGTTGTCGAGGGTCCCGGTCTTCGCCACGACCCTGCCCTCCGCAGGCGTGCCGATCATCTGTCCCGACAGCGTGCCGCTCTTGCCCGCCACCGGCAGGCCCTTGGCCAAAGTGCTGGTCGGACCTTCGTGCTGCAACGCCTGCACCAGCAGGTCACAGCTGACCCTGTCGCCACGATCGAGCCCTGAGCCGTCTACGGCGACCAGCTGATCGACCGGCAGGCCGTCCGAGACCAGATCGGCCCTGATGGCCGCCGTGCCTGCCCGGGTGGTTCCCGAGCCGGATTCCTGGTACCCGAGCTCCTTCGTGAACAGCTCTGCTGCCGTGTCATCGCTGACGCTGAGCATCTGGTCCACCTCGGCTGCCAGTGGTGCGCTGTCCATGGACGTCACAAGCCGGGCGGACGCAGGCGTCTTCCCGGTGCGCGATCCCCCGTCGACTCGAACGCCGTCTTTGCGGAGAAGGGCGGTGAAGACCTGCGCAGCCTGGGCTGCCGGATCGGTTGCAGCTGCGTAGGCGAGCTGTGCCGAGTTGCTCGTCTCCGTCGTCGGGGAGCCCGTAGCCGTCCCCGCGGTGGGGCGCGGAGCCACCGAACCATTGGGACCGCTCACTTGACCCGGTTTCGTAGTCGTAGTCGACGGGTTGGGCACGAAGCCGTCGTTGACGTCCAATGCGCTCAGCGGTCCTACGTCCCCCTCGCTCGTGTAGACGGGCTTCCAGGATGCGACGATCCGCTGCGAGTCGAAGCGGGACTCGTCTCCGATCACAGACCCGGTCACCTCGGAGATGCCCGCCTCCCGTACCTGGAGCGCGAGGGCATCCAGGGAGGTGAACGTTGCCCCCGGAGCCGATGTACCGCCCCCGTAGGACGAGGTCCGCAGATCCGGGTCGCCTCCGCCGACGAGATAGAGATTTCCGGCTACGACACCGCCACCGGCGGGCCCGGTCGCTCTCACGCTCGTGACGAACTTTGTGCTGCCCCCGAGCCGGTCGAGCACCGCTATCGCAGTGAGGATCTTCAGGTTGGAGGCCGGGATGAACATGTCGCTCCCGTTCCCGTCGAAAATCACCTGGTCGCCCTGGCTCACTTCAAGACATCCGGAAGCGCCGATCCCGCTCCCGAGCGAGGCGCCGGCGATCGTCTCGAGTTGCGCGTCGAGGCGCTGCTGGGCCGCGGTCTGAGCCAGCCACCAGGGCACCCTTCGCAGCGACAGGAGGGGCGTGGGGCTCGCAGGCTTGCGCGCGACACCCGCGCCGTCGGACCAGGCGGCCGACTGAGAGACCCAAACAGGGGCGGTCGTGGTGACCAGCGCCCCCACGATCATCCGAAAGCCTTTTCGACCCCGCCACTTCGACATCGCGGCAACAAAGGTATTGGAGGCGAAGGCCCCATGGGGGTGCATCACGTCACGGCTCGGGTAGCTTTAACCTGTGCCCGGCGTCCTCATCGCAGTTCTCGTGGGCCTGGCTGTGTGCCAGGTGGCCATCGTGCTCACGACAGTGTTCCTCCACCGGACGCTCTCGCATCGGGCGATAACGATGTCGCCCGCGCTGACCTTCGTTTGCAGATCTCTCACATGGATCACGACCGGCATCGCGCCGCGGCAGTGGGTGGGGGTTCACAGGCGGCATCACGCCTTCACGGACGTCGAAGGCGATCCGCATTCACCGGCGCTCGAGGGATTCGCCCGTGTTCAGGTGGGGAACGTCGTCCTGTACCGCCGGGCCGCGCGGGATGGAACAACGGTGGAGAGGTATGCCCGTGATCTCGCTCCGGACAAGTGGGACCGGGCCCTGTTCGACCACGGTCTCGTGGGGCTGGGGATAGGCATTGGCGTACTCGCCCTGCTGTTCTGGGGCGACGTGGAACTGATCGCGATCGCAGCTGCCACGCACGTCGTCTCCTACCTTGCTTTGAACTCTGCGGTCAACGCGGTCGGTCACTCCTTCGGCCGCCGGCCCTTCAGCGGGCTGGCCACCAACAGCCAGTGGCTCGCGTGGCTCACCGCCGGGGAGGGTCTCCACAGCAATCATCACGCTGCTCCGACCTCGGCGCGCCTGTCGTTCAAGAGGGGTGAGATCGATCCGGGATGGTGGTTCATCGCGGTGGGCCGCCGCCTGCGTTTGCTCAAGGTGCGCCATCAGAGCCCCCGCGTCTCGACCCGCGCGGCCAGCGCTCCCCAACCGGTCTGAGATCGACGGCATGGACATAGTTTCCGCTCTATTCGCAGAGAACATCGACCTCCGCCAGGTGCCAGGACCGTCGACGCGTATCGACCTGCTCGGCATCATGTTCTCCATGCCGGCGCCCGCTGAACCACCGGTGACCGTGACGCCCCACCTGATCGTGCTCGTCCGCTGCAGGGCCGACGAGGACGGACAAGGGATCCTCGAGGTGATCTTCCGTGACGAGGACGGGGGGCAAGTCGCCCGCAACGTCTCGCCGTTCCAGGTCGAGCCCGGGAAGTTCACCTACCGCCTCGTCAGAGGCGAGCTCGAGTACGCCAAGCTGGGGACTATCGAAGCCCACTGCCGGTTGCTTCCTGACGGGCCGGTCACGGCCGTGCCGCTGACCCTGCTTCCTCCCGTCTGAGCCTCTGAGTCTTCCTTTCCTCTGAGGCGGCCGGCCAGGCGGTCTCGTCCCGGCTCCAGGCGGACCGTGGATAGGGTTGCCTCATGAACGGACGCGATCTGGAGCAGCTCGGTATCAACGTGATCAGGGGCTTGGCCATGGACGCTCCGCAGAAGGCCAATTCCGGCCATCCCGGGACGGCGATGGCGCTCGCTCCGTTGGCACACGTCCTGTGGACGCGGATCATGGAATACGACCCCAGCGAGCCGAACTGGCCCGACCGCGACCGCTTCGTGCTGTCATGCGGGCACGCGTGCATCCTTCTCTACTCCATGCTGTTTCTCACCGGCTACGGCGTGGAACTCGAGGATCTGAAGCAGTTCCGGCAGCTGCACAGCCGCACTCCGGGACATCCCGAGGTGCACTACCTCCCTGGCGTCGAGGTCACCACCGGCCCTCTCGGTCAGGGAGTCGCCAACGGTGTCGGGCTTGGAATCGCCGAGCGGATGCTCCGCTCCCGGTTCGGGTCCGACGTCGTGGACCACCACACGTTCGTGATCTGCAGCGACGGTGACCTGATGGAGGGAATCAGCCATGAGGCAGCCTCGCTGGCCGGCCACTTGGGCCTGGGCAGACTCATCTACGTGTACGACGACAACCATGTGACCATCGACGGCCCGACGGAGATCACCCTCGGAGACAACGCGGCGGAGCGCTTCGAGGCGTACGGATGGCACGTCGAGAACCTCGGCGAGTCAGCCAACGACCTCGACACGCTCGAATCGGCCCTTCGCCGCGCCATGGACGTGGACGATCGACCGAGCTTCCTGGTACTCCGCAGTCATATCGGTTACCCGGCTCCTCACATGACGGACAACCCCAAGGCACACGGGTCTCCGTTGGGAGCCGAAGAGGTGCGAGCGACCAAGGAGATACTCGGCCTGCCCCCTGACGAGAGCTTCTGGGTGCCCGACGCGGTCCTTGGCATGTACCGGGAAGCCATCCCGCGTGGTCAGGCAGCTCGTTCGGCGTGGGAGAAGCGTTTGGCCGAGTGGCAGGGCGACCGCGAGGAATGGGACGCAGTGTGGTCGAGCGGCACCCTGGCGGGATGGAAAGACAAGCTGCCCCGATGGGCACCCGGGGAGTCGATCGCCACGCGCAACTCCGCCAACAAGGCCCTCAACTCGATTGCTCCTCTGGCCCCCGCGATCGTCTCCGGAGGTGCAGATCTGACGGGCAACACCGGCACCAAGCTCGACGACACGCCCAGGCAGGGCATCGACCACCCCGAAGGTCGCGCGATCGCGTTCGGAGTACGTGAGCACGCCATGGGAGCCGTGATGAACGGCATGGCCCTGCACGGAGGTGTCATCCCCATAGGCGGCACCTTCTTCGTGTTCAGCGACTACATGCGGCCCTCAGTGAGACTGGCGGCGATCTCCGACGCCAAGGTGATCTACTTCTGGACCCACGATTCCGTCGGCCTCGGCGAAGACGGACCGACCCACCAGCCGATCGAGCAGCTGGCCGCCGTCCGCGCCATTCCGGGACTCCGGGTGATCCGTCCCGCGGACGCGAACGAGTCCGCCCACGCCTTGCGGATCGCGATCGAGTCGAGCGGGCCCACTGCTCTCATCCTGAGCCGTCAGAACCTTCCGGTTCTCGATCGGACCGCCGAACTCGGAGGCCAGGTCGACAGGGGCGCATACATCCTCGTCGACGCGGGCGAGGAACCCGATGTCGTCCTCCTCGCCACAGGGTCGGAGGTGTGGGTGAGCGTCGAAGCGGCCAAGATTCTTCAATCAGAGGGGATCTCCGCTCGCGTCGTCTCGATGCCGAGCTGGGATCTCTTCGAAGAGCAGGATGACTACTACCAGGACAGCGTGCTCGGGCCGGGGGCGCCCATCCTGTCCGTGGAGGCCGCCTCGGACTTCGGTTGGTCCCGCTGGGCCGACGATTCGGTCTGCATCGAGACGTACGGCCTGTCCGCGCCAGGCGACCAGGTACTCGCTGAATTCGGGTTCACACCGGAGAACGTCGCAGTCAGAGCCAGGGATTTGATCGGCGAGCTCGGAGGCTCCGGGTATGTGTTCGACGACGAGGAGGAAGCCCAATGACAAAGTTGCAGGAGCTCTACTCGCAGCAGGGGCAGAGCCCCTGGATCGACAATCTCACGCGAAATGCCATCCAGGGCGGTGGCCTCCGCGAGAAGGTGGGCGAGGGAATCAGGGGCGTCACCTCGAACCCGACGATCTTCCAGAAGGCGATGACCGGCTCTGACGCCTACGACGAGCAGTTCACGCGCCTCCTGGCTCGGGGGTCGGCAGAGGCGGCGTTCTGGGACATGGCGATCGAAGATGTCTCCAACGCCTGCGGTGTGCTGCGGCCGGTGTACGACGAGAGCGCGGGCAGTGACGGCTTCGTCTCCATCGAGGTTTCGCCGGCCCTGGCCTCCGACACCGCTGGCACTATCGAGGCCGCCCGGAATCTCCACGAGCGAATCGCCCTGCCGAACCTCCTGGTGAAGATACCGGCGACAGCCGAGGGCGTTCCCGCCATCCGCAAGATGATCTCGGAGGGCCGGAACATCAACATCACCTTGATCTTCAGTCTCGAGCGTTACATCGAGGTGATAGAGGCGTACCTCTCCGGGCTGGAGGAGCTGGGCGCCAACGGAGGCGACCTGTCAAATGTTCACAGTGTGGCGTCCTTCTTCGTGAGCAGGGTCGACACCGAAGTGGATCGGCGGCTCGAACGCATCGGTGGACCGGCCGGCGAGCTCGCCGGAAAGGCGGCTGTCGCCCAGGCGAAGCTGGCCTACGAGTTGTTCCAGGAACACTTCTCCGGCGAGCGCTGGGCAGCCCTCGAGGCCCGGGGGGCCCATCTTCAACGTCCGCTCTGGGCGTCTACGTCCACGAAGAACCCGGCGTACCCGGACCTTCTGTACGTCGACAACCTGATAGGTCCGCACACGGTGAACACCCTGCCGGACAAGACGATCGAAGCCTTCGAAGACCATGGGAGCATCAAGCGGACCGTCGATACGGGAGTCGACGAGGCGCACGACGCCCTTGACCGCTTGGCGAAGTCCGGGGTCGACCTCGCCGACGTGGCGCGCGTCCTGGAGGAGGAGGGCGTATCGGCGTTCCTGAAGAGCTACGACGAGCTCCTGCAAGCTCTCGAGGACAAGGCGAACGGGATGACACCCGGTTCTGCCCGTAGACCTTGAGCGAAACCCCCCTGTCGTTCGGCGACGGCAACCCCCTCGAAGAGGGCCTGGAGTCGACCCGTAAGGCTCCCCCGGGCGTCATAGTCGTGATGGGCGCCTCGGGAGACCTCACGTCGAGGAAGTTGCTCCCCGCCCTCGAACGACTGTCGAGCAGAGGCCTTCTACCCCAGGCCTTCGCGGTCGTCGGGGTCGCCCGCACGCAGCTCGACGACGAGGGGTTCCGTCAGCTGATGATCAAGGCCGCCCCCGACCCTGGCCCAGGGTGGTCCGAGATCGTCAAGCACAGCCGTTACGTGTCGGGGGACTACGTCGACGAAGCAACCTTTGCCGCTCTGCGGACGACGCTCGAGGACCTCGAGTCGGAGATCGGAGCACCTGGCAACAGGACGTTCTATCTGGCGACGGTGCCGGCCGTGTTCGAAGAGGTTGCAGCCGGTCTGGGCAGCGCAGGGCTGAACAAGCCGGCAAAAGACGGCGCCGCCGTGCGACTCGTCATCGAGAAGCCGTTCGGCCGAGATCTCGAAAGCGCCAGGCATCTCGACACGGCTCTGCACAAGCACTTCGAAGAATCGCAGATCTACCGGATCGACCACTACAT
>DATLUM010000076.1 GCA_035533095.1 Acidimicrobiales bacterium
GGCGCGCACGGAGGAAGGCGGCGAGCTCGGCCCGCCGGGCTGCTGAGGGGTCGGACACCGGGGTCCGCATGGGAGAAAGGCTATCGCTTACCTGGTAGTGCGACTACTACGAGTCACACCAGCAGGCGCAGCGTCGACGCCGAGGTTTAGCGTCGATCGTGGGCCGGTGTCTCCGTGCCGCCGAGGTCCTCCCGGGCGGCAGGTTCGCGGGGCGTCCCCGCACGAAGCGGTGGCGCCGGCGGCGTCGCAGTCGAGGACCATGCAGTGCACGTGAAGGCGATCACATGACCATACGCCGGGCCGGACGAAAAGGGGGAGCAGGAGGCAGTGACGGCGCCAAGCGTTGCCGCCGTCTGGTCGTTCCTGTCGCGAGCCTGGCTGCCTATGGCGCCCTCCTTGCGGCATGCGGGGGCGGAGGGTCGGCGGCGCCGTCGATGATCGTTCACACCCGCCAGCCGGCGCGTCGTCGGGCTAACCGGCCATGCGCTCCCCGTCCGCGTCGCGGTGGGTCGTTGACAGAACCCGTTGACGACGCGCAGGCGGTCGCTACCGCGCCTCGCTCAATGGGTCGATCTGGATCGCCACCAGTGGGAGGTCGTCGACCGGCCCGCCCAGGGTCGCCTCGAAGACCGGGACGAGCACGGACCAGGCGTAGGGGTGCCGCTTGGAATAGTGCGCGAGAGTCGCAGCGGTCTCCTCGCTCGAAAGCTGGCGGGCGTGGGCCGGGAGGGCGCGGTGACGTCCCACCCAGATCCGGACCTGTGGGTTCGCCTCGATGTTGCGCAGCCATTGACTCCTCGTGCCGAACCCCGACGACACGAGGTAGGTGCCTGGTGACGGATGGTCGACCACCTCGAGGACCACGCGGCGCGCGAGTCCCGTCCGTCGACCGGTGTGCTCGACCATGACCAGGCGCGAGCCGAAGACCCAGCCGACCCCGGCGTCGAACAGCGAGATCGGGGCACGGGCGAACCAGCGCTGGCGGAGGAGGCGTGCCCCGAGCTTTGCAAGCACCGGGGAGACGACCCGGCCCAGACCGCTCGACCGGCGCCGCTCAGGGTTCATCGGATCTCGTCACGGAGCGAGTGAGGCTGGTGTCATGGCGGCATTTGGGCGTGGAGTCGGTGCTGGACATGGTCACGATCCCTCCTTGCGTCGAGAATGGCACTGAGCTCTTCGATCCGTTGCTCGTGTCAGGCGGGCAGTACCGACATCATCGCCTTGATCCACCACGGTGACCAGGTTCCCCCGATCGAGGCGCGGCTGCCCCGTTTCCTCTCCGACCTGCTCGCCGAAGCTGCCCGCGCTGGACAGGCACGAAGTGACGTCGCCGCCAGCGAGCTCGCCCACTACTGCCTCCATGCGCTCGGCGCCGCCGCTGCGAGCAGGGCAGCACGCCAGTGCGTCGTCGGGCTCATGCTCGCCGGCATGGACGCCGGCTTCGAACCTCGCCGCTGACCTCCAGCTCCCGAGGCTCACGGGTACGGAGATCCGCGACGCTCGGTATCAGGCCCGTAGGACGCGCGCCTGCCCGATGGGTGAGCGCGACGTCGCCCTCGTGTGGGGGGGCTGGCCCGGCATCCGGCGCAAGGTCAATGGCTGCGGCCCGCTGTGCTGACCGGGCGCTGGGCCTCTGCATCGAGTGGTCACGCTCTTGTAAGAGGTCGCGTAGGCGGCGGTACTCCTCGGCGTCGATGTCGCCGCGCGCCAGACGCTCGTCGAGGATGCGCTTCTGGTCAGCCTTACCGGGCCGGTCACCTTCGAGCCGGTCACCTTGGGACCGCCCTCCATCGGGTCGACGCGTGACGGCCGTGACGAAGTACCAGACCGCCCAGATGAGGACGCCCCAGAAGGCGACCATTGCGAGTGCTCCGAGCAGCCATCCCCACCAGTGGACCCTCCTCCCCCGTACCACATCATCGAAGTCACCTCCTGCCTGCGTCCCGAGATTCTCGGGGCCTGTCTCCATGGTCGTCCTCGATGCCCCTGCGGTGTAGGGGCGTTGGTCCTCTGGTGCTGGGGACGAATGGCCCTACCCCCTGGGCGTATCGGGGGCAGAGGATAGGCCTATGTTCTGGGTGGTCGGCGTCGTTGTCGCCGCTGTGGTCGTCGTCCTCTGCGGCGTCGTGTTCGTCCGCTCGTGGGGCGACGGGGTGGGCGGTGGCGTCCCTGCCCGCTCGCCGGGCATCTGGTGGTCGCTCCGGGCTGGGGTCGCGGGCCGCCGGCTTGCGGTTGCCCTGGTGCCGCTTCCGACTCGGGGCGTGCCGGGCCGGTGCCATCCCCGGTGTATGGAGGAGGTGTAGCGATCATGACGGTCACTGCCGATCGCTCGACGACGGACCAGCCGCCGAGGCGACCTCGCCGTCGCCGGGTGGTGGTCGCGTTGGTCGCTGGTGTGCTGGCGGCGGCGGGGCTCGGGACGGGCCTCGCCGTGTCGCTCGGCGGCTCGGAGCCCACGCCGGCGAGCTCCACTGCGGCCTCTTACGACTACTACCAATCCGTGATGGGCCGCTACGGGTCGGGTTCGATGATGGGCGGCGGCTCGTATGGCTGGATGATGGGCCAGTCGGGCTACGCCTGGATGATGGGAGGCGCCGGTGCGCCCGAGTGGATGCGCGGCCAGGACCTGCCGGGGTTCAT